>CANKTP010000015.1 GCA_947486375.1 Candidatus Hydrogenedentota bacterium
GTGGGGATTTTTTGGTTCGGGCTTCCAGCCACGCCCGGAGCATGGCCAACCTCCCGCGACTCCGCCACCGCTGCGTCGCTCGCTACGAGCGGGCGATCGCGCGAGGCCGTAGCGCCAAACAGAATCCCGACAGCACAAGGAAGAGCAAGTCCCCCTTGGAAGGGGGATCAAGGGGGATGTTGGCCCCAGCACGACACCCTTCTCCCTCTCCTTCACCTTCTCCCTCACCTTCTCCTTCGCCTTCTCCTTCGCCTTCTCCTTCGCCCGGAGTCGCGCCCAAGCGCATGGTCTTGGATTCAACGACATTTTCGTGGATGTCCAACTCGACCGACTCGGGCACCTCGTACCCCGGCGCGGCCTCCGCGATGAATTCGTATTCGCCGACGTCGAGGCCGGTGATGAGGTATTCGCCTCGACCGGTGTGTTCGAGGGTTGTGCCGTCGACGGTGACTGTCGCGTCGGGAATGCGGCCGCCGGTGTCGGCGTCCTTGAGCACGATAATCGCATTGCCGGTGCCGACGCTCGGGTTCCCGAAGGTGTCGACCGTGACGGTGCGCGTCTCGGAGGCTTGGGTCTTCGCGCCGTATTGGTCGTAGGCGTAGACGGTCCAGGCGTAGGTCACGCCGTCGCGGAGATCGGTGACTTGATACGCCTCGCCGGGCGACGAGAACAGGTTGTAACTCGTCTGGAGACCGTCAAGCCGAATTGTCTGGATGGCCTCGTTGTCGGGGACCAGTTCGAGGGTGTAGGTGACGAAAGGTCCGTCCGTGTCCTCGCTCGGTTGCCAGTAGAACAGCGCCGTCTCGTTTACCGTCGATGCGTCCGGCGGGAAGCGCAGCTCGAAGGCCGTCGGCGCGGCGTTCGCGCCCGTGGCGGGACGATACACATAACCCCGCGCGGGCGTGGCGAGATCGCCGCCGAAGTTTCGCGCGAAGTACAACACCTCGTAGACCCCCGGCGCGGAGAAATCCTGGAACGCCATCTGCGCCGCGCTCCAACGGTAGGAGGCCGTGGTCTTCACCCCGTCGGGGTAGATGCGCTCGAGGTTGTTGATCTCGTATTGCTCGGACTGCACGCCGAACACGATCGAGAAATCCGGCGGTTTCACCTCGACCCACACGAGCGCTTGTTCCCCGCCGGGATTGTCCAGCACCGCGCGCAGCGCCGGGGCCTCGCGGCATGTGAAGGTGGGTGGGCGGGAAATCGCCCTGAAGCGGACCACGCCCCGAAACATGGCCCTGGCGGGCCGAATCAGCGGCACGGTGTCGCAGGCCCTTCGCTGGCTCGGCAAGGAACATGTGGGCCGGGAGACCATCATCGCGCTGAGGCGGCGGCTTGCGCGCGGCGATCGGCGAGCGTTACTGGCGGACATTCGTTATGTGCCGGCATGGGTGGGGGAAATCTTCCGGGCGGTTGCGAATGAACGGGGGGATGCGGGCAATGGATGACTACCTCGCGTTGCCTCCCGGGGAGCAACGCCTGTATTGCGAACAGGCGGGCGCCGATCTTGGGCGGCCGGGGACAGCCAGCCACGCTTCGCCCAAACTGCCCGGCGGAGCGCGGAGGCAGTCCCCTTGGGCTCGCCCGATGTCCTTATTTTCATGGCAGACACCGCGTTTTGCCCATACTGCCACGCCGAAGGCATGGAGTCAGTCCCCTGCAACTGCCGGAAATAGTAACGGCCCCGGGTCGATGGGGACCCGGGGCCGGCGTGGATTGAGGTTGTTCCGCCTCGCGGATTATTTGAAGCGGGCGCCCTTGAATTGGGCCATGACGTTTTCGCCGACGGAGATGGCGCCGGTGACTTCGCCGGCGGCGGTGAGGGCGCCGTCTATCTTGAATTGGCCGAGGCCGGGGATGGTGGCCTTGCCGGTCCAGTTGTCGCCGGTCCAGACGACGGAGGTGATGTTGACCTCGCGCAACATTCCCATGAGGGCGAGGTGCCAGGTGGCGTCGCCTTGTTTGGGCAGGAGCAAGACGCTGGAGGTCTGCGGCGGGCCGTTTTCGCCCTGGTTGTCCTTGTCATCCTCGTCCTCGAGGAAGAACACCTCGTAGGCGATCTCCGGATATTTCGCGGGGAGCTCGACGCGGAGACGTCCGAGAAGTTCCTCGGCGGAGACGGGGGACGTGCCGTTGTCGACGGTGAAGTCGACGAAGCCGATCATCATCTCGTCGAAGGACTGGTTGCCGAAGGGCACGGCGCGTTTCGGGTCGGGGTTGACGGGGTTGCCCTCGGAATTGTCGAAGTGCGCGACGCAGACGATCTCGGTGCCCTTGGGCATCGCCTTGGGCTCGGCAAGCTCGTAGTTGGTCTGCCAGTTGAAGTCGTATTTGTCGACCTTGAGCAGCGTCTCTTCCTTGCCGTCAGGATACTTCGCGGTGTAGACGAAGTTCTTCCCGCGATAGTGCATGTGCGGCAACAGCCCGTGGATGTGCGCATCGTCGTTAAACTTGTACGACGACACCACCTCGTAGTTCGCATCGCCGGGGGGAATGAGGAAGCCCTGGTTGGCCACCCATAGGTTGATCATTTCTTTCTCGACCTTGTTCTCCTTGGCAAAGTAGAAGCCGACCTTGGTCTGGTCGGTCTGCTCGGAATCGACCGGGTGATAGTGCATGTCGCCCACGAGTTTCGCGCCCTTGATCAGCTTGCGGCCCGTGCCCTCGGGAAAGGTCATGGGCTCCATGCCCGCGGCCCATGCGCCGAGCCATCCGGGCGAACCGCCCTGGGCCTCGGACAACTGGTAGATGATGACGTGGTGGACGACTTTGTTATTTCCGGGAAGGACCTCGATCGCGGTGATCCAAGTGTCCTCCGGAATGTCGACCTGTCCGCGAAGGTCGTGGAACTGATCTTCGCCGCCGCCGGGCACGGTGACGGGATCGAAGGTGACGATGGCGTCGGGCGTGCCCATCTGCCATTCGGCCGTGGGATATTCCGGCATGGGCACGGACTTGGAGGCATCGCCTTGGGGCGCGCCGGCCTTAACCCATGTATCGATCAGTTTGACCTCGTCCTCGGAAAGGCTGCGGTCGTTCTTGAAGGTCCCGTGTTCCTTGCTCGCGTGCCACGGGGGCATCTTGCCCTCGGTCACATTCTTCTGGATGGCCTTGGCCCAGGGGCGCACCTCGTCGTAGCTGGTCAAGGCCATCGGCCCGACCTGCCCGGTCCGGTGGCAGGACACGCAGTTTTGGTTCAGTACCGCCCCGACCTCGCCGGTGTAGGTCGGCTTGGCCGACCCCGCTGAAGCCGGCAATGCGGCCACGCTTAGTCCGAGCGCCAGCATGGCGCCCGCGAATCGCTTCGTGTTCATGTTCGTCCTCCCAGACCGTTTTTCTTCATGCATCCGCGATTAACCCCCGGCGCGCCAAGTTCGCGCCACGGAATCCCGCCCGGGGAATCCTTACTTAAGACGCCGGAGGTGGGTATTTCGTTCAGAGCAAGCCGGATGCCAGCCTGCTTCTAGTTCATAACCCATGTTATATCATAGACTTGTTTGGAACGAATTAAGTTTCACGCTCCGATGGCGATGGCGATATCTGGCCAATTGTCGGCGGGCAAATCCAATTGTGGCGATATGCACCAGATCGGTGCGGGGTCGATGCGAGGAAAGTGCGGACAGTCAAACATGAGGTTTACGCCCGCCCATGTCGATGAAAATGTGGCGGGCTGAGGGGACTGCCTCCGCCCGTTGCGCGGCGGTTTGCGCAATGGGTGGCTGGCTGTCCCCGGTCTTCCGCCGATTGGGGACAGCCAGCCGCGTCCCGCCCAAACTGCCGGGCGGGACGCGGAGGCAGTCCCCGAGGCTTCCGCGATGGTTACGATTTCGTGGCAACCGGGACCGTGCCGAGCGGGTCTTGTGTTATGCTGGATTCTGTGGTCGAGCCATGTAACGAACGGGAGAATGTCACGATGAAGACCAAGTCCATAGTCGCGGTATTGTCGGTCTCGGTGGCGTTGGTTCTGCCAGCATTTTCGGCGGAGACCGGTGCGGCGCCGAACAAGGGGATAACGTATTCGAAGGACGTCGCGCCGGTTATCCAGGAGCGGTGCCAGGACTGTCATCGGTCCGGCGGGATCGCGCCGTTTAGCCTGATGAATTATCGCCAGGCGAAGGGCTGGGCGAAGATGATCCGCGAGGTGGTGCTGGATGGGCGGATGCCGCCGTGGCATGCGGACCCGAAGGTCGGCAAATGGTCGAACGACATGAGCCTGAGCCAGGCGCAGAAGGACACGCTCGTCGGCTGGATCGACGGGGGCTTGGCGAAAGGCGACGACGCGGACCTGCCGGCGCCACGCGAGTTCTACGAGGACTGGGGCATCGGGAAGCCGGACCTCGTGTTCGAGATGCCGGAGGAGGTCACCATCCCCGCGACGGGGGTGATGCCCTATGAGCATTATGTCTTGCCGACGAATTTCGAGGAGGACACCTACGTGTCCTCGATGGAATTGAAACCGAGCAATCCCCGGGTGGTGCATCACATCATCATGTTCGTGCAGGACCCGAGCGGATCGAAAGACGCGAAGGACGCATTTCTCGGCATCGGCGGGGCCATGCTCGACGTGTTCGCGCCGGGCACGAACCCCTTTCCGTTGACGGCGGGGCAAGCGCGCAAGATTCCCAAGGGCGCGAAGTTGGTTTGGCAAGTTCACTACACGCCGACGGGCCGGGTCGAGAAGGACCGGTCGAAGTTTGGCCTGATCCTCGCCAAGGGGCCCGTGACGGAAGAAATCCGCACGGCGACCGTGATCAACACCGGATTCCGGATTCCGGCGAACGAGGCGAATTACAAAGTCGAGGCGGAGATGAATTTCCCGGACTCGGCGACGATTTATTCCTTCACGCCGCACATGCACTACCGGGGCAAGGCGATGGATTTTGTGTTGAAGTACCCCGACGGGCGCGAGGAACTGGCCTGCTCGATCCCGCGCTACGACTTTAATTGGCAGTTGGATTATCGCCTCGCCGAGCCGCTCCGGGTGCCGAAGGGGACCACGGTGAAGGTCGTGGCCCATTTCGACAACTCGGACAAGAACCCGTACAACCCCGACCCGACCAAGTCCGTCACCTGGGGCGAGCAGACTTGGGAGGAGATGATGATGGGCGGGATGTTCCTGTCGTGGGGATCGGGCGAGGCCCCGGCGGCCTCGACGGATTGAGCGGACACAGTGGACTGAGTGGAAACCATTTCGCCTCGAAATGGATTTAGCATGACGGTGCATTGGAGATCGGTCTGATGAATGCGCGATGGTTGGTCGTGGCGGGCGTCATGGCCGCGGGGGCGGCGTTTGCCGATCCGGTGACCGAGGAGGTGCGCGACGCCTCGATCACGGCGCAGGTCGAGACGCAATTCCTGCTGAACGACGGCCTGAACCCGTTTAACATCAACACGACCACCTCCGACGGCATTGTCACCCTCTCGGGCAGCGTGCGCGAGCAGTCGCAGAAGGACCTTGCCGCGCAACTCGCGGACGACGTGGACGGCGTCATGGAAGTCGTGAACGGCATCACGGTCGTGCCGTCGCACGAGGGGACGCGGGAAAAACGCGGCTGGCGCGCGGTGCTGCAGGACAAGTCGACCAGCGCCATCGTGCGCACCCGGTTGCTCTATCACCAGGAGTTCAAGGGACTGCGGATTTCGATCAAGACCATGAGCGGGATGGTGACGCTGTCCGGTGTCGTGGCGACGGAGGTCCAGAAGGCCTCCATCGAGACCGTCGCCTCGGAGACGCAGGGCGTCGACAAGGTCGTAAACCAACTCACCGTCCGCCCCAAGAACGAGGTGGACGCGGTGCAAAACGTCGGGCGGCAGTTCTCCGACGAATGGATCGAGAAGCGCGTCGAGACCGCGATTGCGCTCAACCGCCATCTGAGCCTCCGGAAGGTCGGGGTCGAGGTGGACGACGGCATCTGTATTCTCACGGGCACGGTGGATTCGGGTCCCGAGAAGGTCTTGGCGGGTTCGCTTGCGGAGAATATCCAAGGGGTGCACGTGGTCCAGAACGATCTCGCCGTGCTGAACGAGGACATCGAGGCCCTCGGGGCGATCGAGCCGCTTGTGCCGGGAGCGTCACCGGATGCGGGGGCCGCGCCGGGCGTGCCCGAGGCGCCGTCGGAAGTGAGCAGCACGCCCTTGGAATCGCCCCCGCCCCCGCCGCGCGTCCCGTAGCCCGGCGTCGAATCTGACGATCAGTCCCCGTTGGCAACGAGGACGAACAGCGCCGTGGCCCCGCGCAACACCACGGCCGGGCGCGACGCCGAGGCGAGCACTTCCGTGGCGCGAATCGTTTGGCGAAATGGGCGGCGAAACGATGGTTCGTTGGAGAACCCTTCCCGGTAGAGCCAGATAGAGAACGAGCCGGGGGAATTGGACAGCCCGAGATCGCACCCGCCGTCGCCGTCGAAGTCCGCAAGGGTCAGGTTTCGCATCGGGGCCCCGTTCTCCAGTTCCACAAACCACGACAGGGGTACGCCCGTCCTAACCAGGGAAATTGGCCTTGCGGCGTAAATACCCTGGGCCGGATCGAAAAGATGCACGGACAACAGCACCGGCCACGAGCCCTCCTGCACCGCGCGCGTGATCCCCTCGATGGAGGCACCCGGCGTTGGGGTGTTCCACAGGAGCAAATCCGAGTAGCCATCGCGGTTAAAATCGGGGAGGGTCTCGCGCGGCGCGACGAGGACCCCCGGATACAGCCGCGCCGGCGACAGACTGAAGGCGCGATCCGGCGTTGGCGGGCCGCCCGTGCCGAGGCGGCGAATCGAAATCGACGTGCCGCGGTAATCCGGCGGCGCGAGCGCAAAATGGACGCGCTCGAAAGGCCCCCCCCCGGTCCCCGTTCGCAACGAAAACCACGGCCAGGATTCCGGGGGCCGGCTACCGGCCTCGCGCAGAAGTCCCGGCGACCCGGTGCGCCCCGATAGCGGCGGTGCGGGTGTGGCGGGACCGAGCAACTCGGGTAGTTCGGGCGTGGCGTCCGGCGACGCGTTGATGACCCATTCGATACTGCTACCCGGGGAACCGGCCTGCGCTGACGCCACCGTGCGGGCCGCAAACGGCGCCGCGAACAGGAATTGGGGCGGCGCTTGGGACTCCGCCGGAAAGTCGGCCAATATCTCTCCCGCTGGCGAGCGTATCTGCATGCCGCCCTCGAGGGGTATTGCGATCGCGGCCTTGCCCTCCCACGGGATGGCCATTACCGAGGGATAGGGGGAAGGGCCGGATATCATCGATGCCGCCTCGAACAAGACCCGCGGGTCCGCAGGCGCCCCCGCCCCCGCCGTCACAACGTCGAATCGCAACACCCGGCCGTGCTCGATGGCGAGAATCTCGGCCCGTCCATCCGCATCGATATCGGCCACGTCGACTGCGGACGCGCCGGGCGGAAGATTGAGGCCAAATGACGGTTCCGCGCCAATGCCGGAATAAAACGACAAGAACGATCCATCGAGCACCGCCAGGCACGGCGGCCCGCCCTCGGCCAGTTGCGCCATGAACACATGCGCCCCGGGCTGGCGGATGGCGATCTCGGAAACCGTGAATCCGGGGGCGGCCCGGCCCGGCGCCGCGAGCGGCCCAAGAGCCAGGGAGAGCGCGAAGAGACGCGCGATCACCGTCCGCCCCTCGCAAAGTACACGCGGGTCGATTCCTCGGATTCCGGGACCTCGGACTTCCATGCGATGACGATGTCGGAATATCCATCGCCGTTCACATCGGCGACGGTATGCCTCGCGCCGGGAGGGAGCGGGATCTCCGCCCCGGGTTCCCCGGAAAATGCGCCGCCTCGATTGAGAAATACGGTCAGCCGGTCGCTCCGATCCTGCACGAGCAAGTCCGCGAGACCGCCGCCGTCGAAATCCCCCGAGACATCGATCATGCCGCCCGAACGGTATTGCTCGAATTGACTTCCGCCTCGAATGGCCGGGCGTCCCAAGTCGATGCGCACGAGGTGGCGTATCGACGGCATCCGGCTAAAAATCCCCGCCTCGTCCTGGTAATGGACCCGAATCTCGTGGTCGATAGTCCGTTGTGTCGCGAAGCGGTTTACCGCCTCGCGCACGCCGCCATCGAACAGTTTCATGTGTTCGGCGATGGCGTCGACGCGGCCGTCGCCATTGACATCGAAAAAGGAACATCGCGGGCGAAACGATTGCGTGCGGATCGACTGCATCGATTCGCCCCGGTTGGTGGACGCGACCGTGCGGAAAATCGGGGTGGGCAGGGGCGTGGCATCCGAGTAGTTCCAGTCTCCCCCGGCGAAATCCACGGAACCGTCCTCGTTCAAACGTACTGGCGCGACGAACTCGGGCATGGGGCCGGTCGTGAATTGGTCCAGGATTCCGGGCTGTTCGCCGGGAAGGACGGCGGCGAGGTTGTGGCGAGTTATCGTATACAGGATCTGATCCGCCGGGATTTCTTGGCGTTGCAAGACCGTCAATTGCCCGCCTTCGACAAGTATCCGGCAATTCATCTGCCGCACGGGAAAACCGGGCCGCCGCGCCCCCGGGGGCCACAAGACGCCAAGCGTGACGGGGAGCGTTTGCGCCGCCGGATATACGCGAAGGACAGAGTCCAACGCGTATAGCCCGCCGTTCTTGCGGTATAGGTACACGCCGCCGGGGCCCGGCACGAGAATCTCGGGGATCGAGTCGGAATCGATGTCGTGGAGAAATCGTTCGATGGACGGGGCATGGCCTGGCTCCGCCGCTGCCGCGCGTTCCGCGGCATCGGGCCATTCGATGGGCTGGGCTAGGACGTTGCGCCATGCTCCCCCCTCGAGCGCGTACGCCTCGAGCGAACCGGGCAACCTGGCCATGATGCCTTCGGGTTGGGTATCGTAGTTCGGGCACTCCCCGGCGCGGGGAAGCGCGACGCGGTGCGTCCGGGGGTAGGTCCCCGCGCGTTGCAACCACACTTCGGCCGGGAGCATCAAGTCCATCGCCCCGTCGCCGTCCAGGTCCGCCTGGATAGCGTGCAGCGCGGCCCGCCCCGTCAAGGGGTCCGTGCTGCCCGCCGTGAGTCCGGTGAGGTCCTCGCCGGAAAAGCGAAGCGCCCCGAACAGGGACACGAGCGCCGCCGCGATCACGCGGACAAGTCCTTTCTCGAAAGGACCATCACGGCGCCGGCAAGGAACAGGGTCATGGAAACAATGGAGACGCCGATACCGTACAGGGCGGTCCGCGAAAACTCGCTCTCGATTCCCATGCACCGCTCGGAAAAGGGCTGCCACGACGAATCCAGGTACGAGGAAAACACATAGGGGGCGATACCCAGCGGGTATTTGACCGCGTCCACCAGGATCCACGTCCCGATCGCCACGATGACCGCCGAGGCGGGATTGCGGATGCAGGTCGAGACGAATACGGCATACGCGACTGCCGCGAACTGGGGCGGGAGATTCAGTCCGGTGGCGATCAGGAACGCGACCCGCATGTCGCGGTCCGTATAGAGGACGTCCCCTCCGAACCGGACGCCGGTCAAATCCCCGAGGACCCACGCCGCGGTCCATGCGGACGATGCCGCGAGGGCGGTGATGAGGGCGGCGTAGCTGAATCCCGCGAGGGACTTCGCGAGAATGAACTCGCCGCGGCGAAGGGGGCGGACCAGGACCAGGCGAATGGTGCCGGACGAAAGTTCGCCCGAGACCGACGCGGCGCTGTGGGAGAGGATGAGGAGGATGCCCAGGACATTGATCGCCGACGGCACCGCGTAGGCGATAAAGTCGTAATCGCTTTTCTCGTCGCGGACGACCGGATGCACAAAGAGGGCGCCCGCCATCAGGAGGAGCAAGAGCGCCGGGCCCACGAAGGTCGCCCGCGACCGAAGCGCCTTGATAAGCTCGATGCGGTAGGCGTTGAGGACGCGCGGCATCATGAATTGAGCGCCTTGAGGAAATACTCTTGCAAGGTGCGGCGCCGGGGAATGACCCCCGTGATCTTGTATCCCTGGCCGACGAGGAATGCCGTCAATTGATGGGACGTCGCGTCGGCAAGCCGGACCAGGAGGCGGCCGGGCTTGGCCTCGACCGACTCGACCCACGGCTGTTCGCGCAGCCGGCGCGCGGCGGCCTCGGGAACGTCGATCAGGACTTCCACGTTCGACGGATCGTACGAGATCAGCACGTCCGTCCGGGTGCAACTGACCAGGCGCCCCTTGTTGATGATGGCCACCCGATCGCAAAGGGACTCCACCTCGTGCATCATGTGGCTCGATATGACAATGGTGACGCCCGCCTCGTCGGCCAGCCGGCGCAAGAGCTTCAGTATCTCGTGGGTGTGCTCGACATCAAGGCCATTGGTCGGCTCGTCCAAGATCAGCAGTTCCGGTTCCGCGAGGAAGGCCTGCGCCAGGCCGAGGCGCTGGCGCATCCCCTGCGAGAGTTCGGAAACCCGGTTGTGCTTGACGTGAAGCAGGCCGACGAAATCCAGCGCGCGATCGATGGTCACTTGCTTGCCGGAGAGAAGGCTAAACAGCAGGAGGTTCCTCGCGACCGTGAGGTGTTCGTAGAACGCGGGGCGCTCGACCAACACGCCGACCCTGGGCATGATGTCGACGAACCTTCGCTGGAGGTCCCTCCCGAAGATCGTGACCCGGCCCGAGCTGGGCCGCACGAGCCCGGTGAGCATGTATAGCGTCGTGCTTTTGCCCGCCCCGTTCGGCCCCAGGAGCCCGAACACCTCGCCCGAATTGATCTCGAGCGACAACGAATCCACGGCCGTCACCGCGCCGTAGCGTTTCGTCAATTGTGACAGTTGGATGCACGCCGCCATGGACGGATCGTAACACGATTACGCGGCGATCGGCAGTTGGCCGGGGATGAATAGCGCCGTCAACAAACGAGCTACACGCCGTCCGCGGGCCGGACCGACTTCAAATTAAGCTGGATCGACGTTTCCCCCTGCCACGTGTTGAATTTCGGGGAGAAGGCCAGGTCGATACGGGACGGGAAATCGGCGACGTTCACCGTGTCCGCGAGATGGAACCCGATCGCGGTAAAGACGCGGCCGTTCTCGCGCACCGAAAAGCGCAGGTGACCGCCGCGCAGCTCGCGGACGGAGTAGGGGACGACCTCGGCGCCGTGAGTGCTCAACACGGGAGCGGGGTTGGCCTGGCCGAAGGGTTCGAGCCGGTCGAGGGCCCCGAGCAGTTTGCCGTCGATCTCGGACAGGGACACTGTCGCGTCGATCCGCAGGTCGCGGGTGCGTTCGCCCGGCCCCATCGCGCGGCGCGCCTCCGCCTCGAAGCGTTCGGTGAACTCGGGGATGTTGGCCTCGACGATGGTCATGCCGGCCGCGGCGCGATGGCCGCCGAACCGGACGAGCAAATCCTTGCACGAGGCCAGCCCCGCGGCGAGGTCGAAGTCCGGCGCGCTGCGGGCCGAGGCGCGGCCCACGCCCTCGTCGTTGATGGCGATCATGACCACGGGCCGGCATAGCGCATGTTGAATCTTGGCGGCGACGATGCCGATGACGCCCTGGTGCCAGCCGCGACGGGCAATCACGATGCTGCGTTGCTCGCCCGAGAAATTCGCCTGGAGGACCTCGAGCGCCTCGCCGTAAATCTGCTGCTCGACCAGGCGGCGCCGCTCGTTGGCCTCGTTCAAGAACTCGGCAAGCGATTGTGCGCGCCGGGCATCCCCGGTAAGCAGCAACTCGAGTCCCGCCCTCCCGTCGCCCATGCGTCCCCCGGCGTTGATGCGGGGCCCCAATTGGAACGCGATACTCTCGGCCCGGATGTCCTCGAGCACGAGGCCCGAGACCTTCGCGAGCGCCGCGATTCCCAGGACCTTGGACTGCGCAAGCTCGGCCAGCCCAAGCGCGGCCAAGATTCTATTTTCCGCCACCAGCGGGACGATGTCCGCGACGATGCCGAGGGCGGCGAGGCCCAAGTCCTCGTGATCGCCCGTGAGGGCGCACGCCAGCTTGAAGGCGACGGCGGAGCCGGAGGCCATCGCAAATGGACTGGACGGATCGTCCCGCTTGGGATTGAGCACGGCGCAGGCGGGAGGCAAGTCTTCATCGATGGTGTGATGGTCGGTGACAATCAGGTCCAGGCCGATCCGCTTTGCGGTCTCGGCGGCCTCGTGTGCCTTGATGCCGTTGTCCACCGTGACCAGTACGCTCACGCCGTCGGCCTTGGCCTCCTCGACTTGATGGGGATTCAGGCCGTATCCGTCCGCCAACCGGTCGGGCATCCCCCACGAAACCGTCTCGACGCCAAATCGTCCCAAGGCGCGCGCGAACAGGGCGGTCCCGGAGATTCCGTCGACGTCATAGTCGCCGAAAATCCGGACATGCTCGCCCCGGGCCTTGGCGTGGCGCAGGCGGTCCGTGGCGGCGTCCATGCCGTTCATCGCGAAGGGATCGCTAAGGGATTCGAGCGAGGGATTGAGGAATGCGCCCGCGGCCGCGGGGGTTTGGATGCCTCTCGAAACCATCAGGTGCGCGACGATCCGCGGGACGCCGAGCGCGCCGGCGAGAGAGGAGACCACGGCCCTGTCGGTTTCTGAGTAGACCCAGCGTGTCGCCGGCTTGGGCAGGCTCATATCCGTTCCCGCGCTAGCGACACAATCGCCGCGGTGACTTCGTCGAGGGACATGCCGGTCGTGTCGATGATCATGGCGTCATCCGCCGGGCGGAGCGGGGAAGCGGCGCGCGAGCGGTCGTTCTCGTCGCGCAGGCGGATGTCCTCGCGCAGCCGCTCGAGGTCGACATCGGCACCGTGGCCCGTCGATTCCGCCGCGCGGCGGCGGGTGCGCGAATCCAGGGAGGCGTCGAGAAAGATTTTGCACTTGGCGCCGGGAAACACCACGGTGCCCATGTCGCGCCCCTCGGCGACCGTCGGGCGCAACGCTCCCAGCTCGCGCTGCATCGCCACCAAGTGTTCGCGCAACCGCGGAATGCCGTCCAGGCAACGGATATTGCCCGTGACTTCCGGGGTGCGGATGCGATTCGTAACGTCCTCGCCGTCGAGCACGATGCGCGGCGCGGCGTCATCGCCGAGGACTTGGTACTGCATCGACGATGTCGAGGCGACCAGGCGCTCGGGGTCATCCAAGGGGACGCCGTGCTTCATCGCGCGCCAGGTTGCCGCGCGATACATGGCGCCGGTATCGAGAAACGCCATCCCGAGTTCCCGCGCCACACGCCGGGCAACCGTGCTCTTCCCCGCGCCGGCAGGCCCGTCGATCGCGACGATCTCGGTGAGTGTGTTCAATGGGCCGTACTCCAGGGAACTCCAACGATTTGGCACCGCAGCGGCCGCCATGGCACCGCCTAGCCGCCGGTTCCGGAAGATCCGGAAGGCCGGATGCCCTCGACGGTGCGATGGTACTCGAGGACCCCGCCTTCCGAGTCCACGGTGACGATCCGGTTGGAGGTCGTTTCGGTGCCCTCGATGAGGTATCGGTCGGTGCAAATCCGAATCCCGGGCTCGAATTGGCCCACGGCGGTGGGGACGTGGTCTGGAATGTCCCCGGACAAGGTGAGGACCATGTTGTACTCGGAAAGTAGCCTCTCGGCGTCCTTGTGAATTTCCTTGTTCAGGCCCTCGACGGTTTCCCCGTACGATTTGATCCGGCCCCGGCGGCCCTTGATCGAGCGAAGCATCATCCGCGTAAACACCGAACCCGCCCTTTCGTGAAGGGGATCGTCTGCGGGCCTGCTCTTTGCCGCGGTCAACAAGCGCAGCAGGAATTCCACCTTCGAGGCCTTTTTTCCGTCAGGAGTGCCTCCCTCGACCTTGGCAAGCAGCGACTGGAGCCCTTCTTCCTTTTGTCTCACGGCGGCGGCGATCGCGTCGCGCTCCCGCGCCCATCCCTCGCGCTTCGCGCCCAGCCGATCGATGACGGAGCCCGGCAGGATACCCCGGCGGGTGGGGGAGGACAGCTCGGCCCCGATGGCCAATAGATCGTCGCGCTCGGTGCTCAAGTCGCTGTCCATCGCGCCATCCTGCTCGGCAGCGCGCAAGTTGTCCTCGATATCGGAAAGGACACCGTCGGCCCCCTGGGGTTCCGCCGCCCCCGGTTGCCGAGCGGCCTGGTTGAGCTGGTCCTCCGCGGATGCGCTCAGGGCGTCGATGCTGGCGATGACCCGGTTAAGAAACGCCAGTCGGCGTTGCGAGGCGTTCATGTCCTCGACGTGCTTCCGCAATCCGTCTCCCCCGAGGAGATACATCGACGCGCTCGACGCGAAATGCTCGCATTCGCCGTCCGCAAGCGCCCGGAGCGCCACGATATTGTCGATGCGTTGTTTCTTCCGCTGGGCTCGCGCGAATAGCCGGCCTATCTCGGGGTCGAGCATCTCGCCGTAATCTTCCGGCGTGACGTGCCAGGGCATCACGATGCGCAGGGGACGGTGGTCGGAATTGCGAAATAGGCGCGCGCTCAGCATATGCGACACCACGATCGTCCCGCCCCAGGCGTCGCGCGCCACCCTCATCTCGGGCGACGCGTACGTACCCATCACCGCGTTCTCGGCGACATGGATCGAGGCCCCCGCGAACACCATCCGCGGGCTCTCCGTGTTGCGGCAGTACACGCTTCCCTTTTTCGCGACCACGTAGGCCTTGTTGATGATGTTGCGGCAGCGAATGGTCGACTCGGGAGAAATCACGATGCCCGCGATATTGCCGCGCACCTCGCAGGGCCCCGAGGCCGCTACCCGTCCCAGCACGTATCCGTTTACCCAGCACGCCCCGTTCTCGATGACCAGCATGCATTCGTCCGGGACCTGGTCGATGACGCGCACGTCTCCCGAGACCGACAGTATCGGCCCACGGCCGGGCAGCGCCACGCCGGCGAACGACTTGATCTGCCGGGCGCTCGCCCGCTCGATGTCCTTGGACGAAATTATCCTGGGTAGCCCATCGAGCGCCCGCAAGCCGGGGACAGGTTTGAGGGCGCCGCGCCGCGCGTCGATTGATCCCGCATGCCTCGCAAGGAGCTCTCCGCCCCGGCCGCGATCCTTGGCCGCGCGTCGCGACACAATTTCGTATGCCGCGGAAAGGACATCGAGTTGGCTGCGGTTCAGCTTGTCCAGCGTCCCGTTATCGAGAAAGTCCATGAGGCGGCGCAGGTAGGGCTGCTGTCGGCGGGCCTCCGTCACAGGGGCGACCGCCGGCGCCGCCGTGGTCCAATGGCCCACTTTTTCCATGAGCGACGGATACGGGGCGTGTTGGGCCGGATCGTCGGCATACGATTCGTGCCACGCCGCGCACAGCGCCATGTCCTCGAGACCGAGTTCCCCGATCATGGACTGATCGGCGGAATTCACATAATCTAAAAGGCTGGTCAACATCCAGTGCCGTGCCCCAATCCCCAAGGTGCCACTCGCCCGCGCAGCTTACCCCTTTGGGCCACGCCGGCGAGACGCGCGTATATTACACGCGCCCCATGATCGAGTCCACATAGGGGGCGCGAAGAATTCCATGCTCGCTGACGATGCCGGAAATCAATTCCGCGGGAGTGACATCGAAGGCCGGGTTGTAGACGCGGACCCCCTCGGGGGCCGTCCGCCGTCCGAACCCGCAGGTGACTTCGCCGGGATCGCGCTGTTCGATCGGGATGCCCGATCCATCCGCAAGCGACAAGTCGAAAGTCGACGAGGGGGCCGCGACATAAAATGGGATTCCGTGGGCTTTTGCCAACAACGCCACTCCATAGGTGCCAATCTTATTCGCCGTGTCGCCATTGGCTGCAATCCGGTCCGCGCCGACGATCACCAAGTTGATGCGGCCTTCCCGCATCACCTGCGCCACCATGTTGTCGCACAAGAGCGTGACATCGATACCCGCGTTGACTAGTTCCCACGCCGTCAGGCGGGCCCCCTGAAGGAGGGGGCGCGTCTCTCCCGCATAGGCCGAAAATCGCCGCCCTTGTTCATGCGCGGTGAAGAGGGCCGCCAACGCGGTACCGTAACCCGCCGTCGCCAACCCCCCGGCGTTGCAATGGGTCAGGATGCCGGTTCCCTCCTCGATCAAGGGCGCGCCGTGGGCGCCGATGGCGCGGCATATGCGTTTGTCATCGTCCAAGATGGAGCGGGCCTCTTGTTCCAGGGCGGTGAAGAATTCTTTGGGATCGCTTGCCGTCGCCGCATTCGCGACCCGCCTCATGCGATCCAGCGCCCAAAAGAGATTGACGGCGGTGGGACGCGAGGTCGCCAGATGGTCCGCCGCGGCCAGGGCCGTCTGGCGGGCGGTATCGAGGTTCGCGGGATTCGACTCGCGCAACGAGACGAGCACGCCGAGCGCGGCGCATATCCCGATGGCGGGCGCGCCGCGTATGCGCAGGGCCTTGATGGCCTCCCACACGTCGGCGAGCCGGGCGAGTTCAATCTCGCGGCATTCGCCGGGCAGCAAGGTTTGGTCGAGGATGAACAGCCGGCTGTCGGCCCAGCGCAAGGTCTGTACAGGCATCGTGGATCCGCCGCGGCGGGCTAGGCGCCGCCGCCCAGCGATTCCTTAATCTTGTCCATGAAGCGCTTGTGTAGCGGATAGGCCTTGGTGTCGTTGAGCGTCTCGAACTGGCGCACCAACTCCTTTTGATCGTTGCCAAGCTTGCTCGGGGTCTCGACCTGCACCTCGACCAGTTGATCGCCGCGGCGGTAACCCCGCAAATCGGCAATGCCCAGGCCGCGAAGCTTGAAGATCGTGCCGGACTGGGTCCCGGCCGGGATTTTCAATTCGGCCTTTCCATCGAGCGTCGGGACCGAGATGGTCGCCCCGAGGACCACTTGGGCGAAACTCACGGGAATCCTGCATTGGACGTTGACTCCGTCCCGTTCGAACACGTCGTCGGGCTGTACCTCGACGCGGATATAGAGATCGCCCCGCGGTCCGCCGTTGCGGCCCGGTTCGCCTTCGCCGCGAAGACTTAGGCGCGACCCGGTGTCGACGCCCGCGGGAATGTCGACGCTCAACTCCCTGTCGCTGTTCACCTGTCCCGCGCCGCGGCATCGCTTGCACGGATCGCGGATGACCGCCCCGGTCCCGTGACATATCGGGCAACCGCGGGTGATGCTGAAGAAGCCTTGCGCCACGCGCACTTGCCCGGCACCATTGCACTGCTTGCACGTCTCTCGCGAGGATCCCTTGGCGGCGCCGGATCCCCCGCAGTCCGCGCAATTTTCGTGGCGCGGAAACTTGAGCTTTTTCTTCGCGCCGAACGCGGCCTCGCGCAAGGTCATGGTTACCCGGTACTCGAGGTCATCCCCGTGCGTGGGGGCCTGGGCGCCCGACCGGCCGCGCCCGCCTTGTCCGCCGAAGAAGGAGTCGAAGATATCCTCGAAGGGCGAACCCGACTCGAATCCGCCCGCTTGTCCGCCGCCGGGGCCGCGCCCGAACTGCGGGCCGGCCTCGCCGAATTTATCGTACTGGGCGCGCTTGTCCTTGTTCTTCAGGACATCGTAGGCCTCGTTGAACTCCTTGAGCTTCTCCTCGGCCACCTTGTCGCCCCCGGTCTTGTCCGGGTGAAACTGATGCGCCAGCTTCCGGTATGCGGTGCGGATTTCGTCCTCGGTAGACGTCCGGGAAACGCCGAGTATCTTGTAGAAATCTTTGGACATGATCGCCCGGGCCCGCGCATGCCGACACCGGCATCGCGTGCCCGTCCTTTTCCCTTCTGTCCCGATGCCCGGCGCGTCGCCGCGCCGTCCATCGACTATTGGGCTCGACTGCGGCTATTTCTTGTCTTCGTCATCGACGACCGTGAAATCGGCGTCGACCGTATCCTTGTCCTGTCCCTGCGGTCCCGCGTCGGCGGCGCCCTCGGCGGGCTGCGCCTTTTCGGCCTCGCGCGCGGCGGCGGCGGCATACATGGCCTCGGCCAATTTGTGCGAGGCTTCCGTCAACTTGTTCACGGCCGTCTCGATGAGGCCGACGTCCTCGCCCTCGAGGGACTGGTTCACTTCCACAATGGCCGCCACGATGGCCGCCTTGTCGTCCGCGCCCACCTTGTCGCCGAATTCCTTCATCGACTTCTCGGTCTGGTACACGAGCGAATCGGCCTGGTTACGAATCTCGATCGCGCGCCGGCGGTCCTTGTCTTCCTGCGCATGGGTCTCGGCTTCCTTGACCATCTGGTCGATATCGGATTCGGAGAGCCCGCTCGAGGACTCAATGCGGATTTTTTGTTCCTTTGCCGTCGCCAAGTCCTTCGCGGAAACGTGGACGATTCCGTTCACGTCGATGTCGAAGGAGACCTCGATCTGCGGGATGCCGCGGGGGGCCGATGGAATTCCCTCGAGATTGAACCTTCCCAGGGTACGGTTGTCCTTGGCCAGTTCGCGTTCTCCCTGCAAGACATGGATGGTCACGGCCGTTTGGCTGTCCGACGCGGTCGAGAAAATCTGGCGTTTATTGACGGGAATCGTGGTGTTGCGTTCGATCAGGCGCGTGCAAATGCCGCCCAGGGTCTCGATTCCGAGCGACAGCGGGGTCACGTCCAAGAGCAAAACGTCCTTGACGTCCCCGGCCAGCACACCGCCTTGTATCGCCGCGCCCAACGCGACGACCTCGTCCGGATTGACACTGCGGTTCGGTTCGCGGTTGAAGATGCTCTTGACGATCTGGCCGACTGCCGGCATGCGCGACATGCCGCCGACGAGGATGACCTCGTCGATGTTCGCCGCCGTGAGCCCCGCGTCCTCGAGGGCCTGTTGGCACGGCTTCTTCGTGCGATGGAGCAGTTCGTCGCACAGTTGCTCGAGCTTGGCGCGTGTCAGGGTGTAGTTCATGTGTTTTGGGCCCGACGCATCGGCCGTGATGAACGGCAGGTTTATGTCGGTTGTCATCGCGCTGGAAAGCTCGCACTTGGCCTTCTCGGCCCCCTCCTTGAGACGCTGGAGCGCCATGGGGTCCTTGCGAAGATCGATGCCCTGTTCCTTCATAAATTCCTCGGCAAGCCACCGGATGATCGCCTCGTCGAAGTCGTCGCCGCCGAGGTGGGTGTCGCCGTTGGTGCTCAGCACCTCGAAACTGTCGTCCCCGATCGCGAGGATCGACACGTCGAAGGTCCCGCCCCCGAGGTCGTACACGGCGATCTTCTCGTTCTTCTTCGATTCCAACCCGTAGGCGAGCGCCGCCGCGGTCGGTTCGTTGATGATTCGCAACACGTCCAGCCCGGCGATTTTCCCCGCGTCCTTCGTCGCCTGGCGCTGTGCGTCGTTGAAATAGGCCGGCACCGTGACGATCGCCTGGGTGACGGGTTCGCCCAAGTACGCCTCCGCCGTCTCCTTCATCTTCTGGAGGATCATCGCCGAAATCTCGGGGGGACGGTACTGTTTCCCCTGTATCTCGACCTGGCAGTCGCCGGTCCCCGTCGCGCTGACCTTGTACGGCACGAGGTCGCGTTCCGCCTTGGTTTCCTCGAAACGGCGTCCCATGAATCGCTTGATGCTGAAGATGGTGTTGACGGGGTTCGTGACGGCTTGCCGTTTCGCCACCGCGCCAATCAAACGTTCGCCGTCCTTCGAGAACGCGACGCACGAGGGCGTGGTGCGATTGCCCTCGGAGTTCGCGATGACCACGGGTTCCCCCGCCTCCATGACCGCAACGCACGAGTTCGTCGTGCCCAAGTCGATCCCGATGACTTTGCCCATGATGATTATTCCTCCTCGACTATCGGTTGTGCTTCGGTGGATGGCCCGGTACTCACGGCCACCCTGCTGGGACGCAACACCAGGTCGCCCAGGCGGTGTCCCTTCTGGAATTCGTGGACCACGTGGCCGGCGGGGACCGAATCGGAACTCATCTGCGCCACCGCCTCGTGTATGTTCGGGTCGAAGCGTTCGCCCGCGGCCGCAATGGGAGACAACCCGTTCTGGCGCAGCGCCTCGTTCATTTGCGTCAACACCATCGCCACTCCTTGCGCCACGCCCGAGGACGCGCCATCCGCGTGCTCGAGCGCCAAGCCCAGGTTGTCCATCACCGGCACCAATGCCCGGATGATGCCCTCGGCGGCAGTCTTCCGGATTCGTTCGTTCTCTCTCGCGGTCCGTTTCCGGAAATTATCGAACTCGGCGCGCGCGCGCAGCAGTTGATCCTTCAAGTACTCGACCTCTTGCTCGAGTAGGACCGTACGCTCGCCCACCGGGGACTCGGGTTGAGTTTCCGGATCGACGATTTCGCACGGGATTTCGCCGCCGGACTCGTCCAGTTCGGAAATGTCTTCGACCGCGTCCCGCCCCGCCGCTTCGTCGAGCTTCCGCTCGAATTCTGTTTTGTCGTTGTTCTGCATGTCTTTCATCTTTTTTCGCTTGGACACCGGGGCAATTTATCCCGCAAGGCGCGTCAATAGCCGCCCCAGCATGCCCGCGGTGTATTCCACCAATCCCGTTAATTTCGAGTACGGCATTCGACGCGGCCCGAGAATGCCCACCATCCCCACTGTCTGGCCCGCGATTTTGTACGGCGCCGAGACCACGCTAATCTCGCCTAGCCCGTGCTGGAGGGCCTCGGAACCGATGACGACCCGGCTGCGGCGATCGTCGGAGGGGACAAGGCCGCCCCGCAGAAGGTCCACGACCCGGGTATGTTCGTCGAGCAAGTCGAACAACTCGCGCGCCTTTTCCACGTTGTGAAACTCGGGTTGTTCGAATAGCTGTGTCGCGCCATCCAGGAAAAGCTGGCCGTGGCGCATCGACGGCGAAAACTCCATCACCTTGAGCGCTTGCTCCGCGAGGAGCCGTTGTTCGTCGGCGGACCCCTGTGTGCGCGCGCGAACCACGGTGGCGATTTGATCGATCGCCGCGCCGCGCACCGTTTCGTTCAGGAATCGCCCGAGCCGCGCCGCGTGTTCCGGCATAAGGGGAGCGTCCATGGATATGACGGAGGTCTTCACGCTCCCGAAGGTGTCGGCCAGGAGCATCACCACCCGGTTGCCCTGGAGCGGCATGATCTCGATGTGTTTGACCCGCGCCTCCTGCGCGTTGGGCGACTCGACAATCCCCGTCTGGTGAGAGATTAGCGCCAACAGGTGGCTGGTCTGCCTCAATATCTCGTCGGCGTCGGCCAACCTCTCGGACAATTGGTGCTCCAAGCGGTTCCGTTCGGCCAGCGTCACGTCCTGGACGCGCATCAGATAGTCCACGTAGTAACGGTACCCCTTGTCGGTAGGGACGCGTCCCGAGCTCGTGTGAAGCTGCTCCAGGAACCCCAGCTCTTCGAGGTCCGCCATGACATTACGCACCGTCGCCGGGCTAATGTCCAGCGAAAACCGTTTGACGATGGCGCGCGACCCAACCGGTTCGGCCGACGTGATATACGATTGCACGACGGCCTGAAGTACGAGTTCTTCGCGTTCGGAAAGTTTGGGGTTGATCATTTCCACGCTTGGGGGGCCCGGTTCAAAGACGGGCTGCCTTCGTTGGGAGTACCGAAACAAAAACGGTTCTTGGCACTCGTAAATACAGAGTGCTGATAATCGGCGAAAGTGTAGCACACCCCACCCGGACTGTCAAGGTTCGCGGAGCCCTCGGACAGGGCTTCCGAGATCGCGATTCGGGGCCCGCTCCCTTGACACGGCAACGCTAAACGGCTACGATTCCGCGACTTAGTTCTTCCTGCCCTTGGGACTCCCATGCGAATCGGATTCGATGCCGGCCCCATCACGACGACTCGTTCCGGGGTAGGCAACTACTGCTATTACCTCCTCAAAAACCTATTGGCCCTCGCTCCCGCGGAGTCGTTTCGCCTCTTCTCCACCGGGCGCGCCCGGATCGATTTGGGGCCGATCGCGGGCAAGGCGGAACATCGGCACTGGCCGGTCCCGACCCGGCTCATGTATTTCGCATGGGAGCGCCTCGGCAGGCCGAGGGTGGATCTGGCCTTGGGGGGAGTCGACGTGTACCATGCGACCAATTTCTTCCTCCCCCCGACGCGCCGCGCCCGGCGCGTGGTCACGATTCATGACCTGGCGTTCCTGGCGGTCCCGGAATATTGCAGCCCGAAGATAGTCGGCCCCTTTGCGCGCGGGGTTTCCAAGTTCTGCCGCGAGGCGGACGCCATCATGGTGTACTCGGAATCGACGCGGAGCGACGTGTCCCGCTATTTGGGAGTCGACCCGGGCAAAATGACGGTCGCCCCGATGGCGGTGGACGAAGATTTTCGTCCCATGGATCGCGCCAAGGCCGCTTCGCACGTCGCGGAAAAATATGGGGTGAAAGGCCCGTTCCTGCTGTTCGTAAGCACCCTCGAGCCCCGGAAGAACCTCGTGGGCCTGCTGCGATCCTTTGCCCGCGTGGAAAAATCCATCCCGCATAATTTGGTCCTCATTGGCTCGGTCGGCTGGAACACGCGGCCGATTTTCGAGCTGATCGAAACGCTGGGTATTCAAGACCGAGTCGTCCGCCCGGGCTTCGTGCCCCACCTCGAGCTCCCGGCATTTTACTGCGCGGCGGACGCATTCGTATTTCCCACGCATTACGAGGGCTTTGGGTTGCCGCTCTTGGAGGCGCTCACCTGCGGTTGCCCCGTCGTGACCTCCACGAACAGCTCGGTAAGGGAAGTTACCGGCGGGGCCGCCCTCCACGTCGATTCCCTCGACGAGGCCGGGTTCGCGGACGCGGTGATGCGAATCCTGGACGATCGGGCCCTGCGGGCGCGCCTCGTGGCGCTGGGCCTCGAGCATGCGAGGAAGTTCTCGTGGCATGCCTGCGCCGAGTCCACGATGGGCGTGTATCGGCGGCTGGCCGAATGAAGATTCTATTCGACGCGCTCCAAGCCGGAAACCGCAGCGGCACGGGCCGCTACTCGGAGGAACTCGCGTCGCGGCTTCCCGGCCTCGCGGGCGACATCGAAGTCATTGTCGAGCCGCCGCCCGCCCGGTGGGCCAGCCATTCGCCGGCGGTGCGGCTCTGGGGAGCTCGCCGGGTCGCGTACGAACAGTTCGGCCTGTCCCGCCTTGCCCGCGAGATCGGCGCCGCCGGGGTCCACTACCCGGCGAACATCGGGACGGCATTTCGCAAAAGCCCGTCGGTGGTCACGATCCACGATGTCAGTTTTTTCAGGAATCCCGGCTGGTTCACGCTGAATAGGGCAATGTATTACCGCGTGGCGGTCGGCCAAAGCGCGCACACCGCCACGCGCGTGATCGCCGATTCGACGGCGGCGGCGGATGACATCGTGAATTTCCTCGGAATTCGCGCCGGCAAAATCGACGTGATTCCGCTGGGCGTCGATCCGGTATTTTGCCCCGCGCCCGACGCCCAATGCGCCCGCATCCGCGAGCGTCATGGGCTACCCGGGCGTTTCTTTCTCTACCTGGGAACTCTCGAACCGCGAAAGAATCTTCCGCGGTTGATCGAGGCATGGTCCCGAATCGCGATTGAGGCCGACGTGGACCTGGTCATTGCGGGCCGGGACGGCTGGAAGACGGGCCCCATCGACCGGGCCATTGGCAGTTCCCTGGCCCGCGCCCGGATTCATCGTCCCGGATTCGTCGACCCCGCCGATTTGCCCGCCTTGCTCAGCGCGGCGACCGCGTTCGTCTGGCCAAGTTTGTGCGAGGGGTTCGGATTGCCGGTGCTCGAGGCGATGGCCTGCGGCGTCCCCGTGCTTTCCTCCAACACGTCCAGTATCCCCGAAGTCACCGGCGACGCCGCCATGCTAGTCGATCCCTTGGACATCGACGCCATTGCCAACGGGATGTTGCGGATCGTCCGCGACGAGAAACTCCGCGCGCGCTTGCGCACGGCGGGTCCCGAACAGGCGCGGCGGTTTACTTGGGAGCGCACCGCCTCGATGACCTTGGAGACCTACCGGCGCGCGTTTTCGTGATACGGTTGGCCCCGGCATGAAGATTCTCCACGTGTACAAGGACTTCGATCCACCCGTCCATGGCGGGATGGAGCGGCACATGGCGTTGATGTGCCGCTTCCAGCGCGAGTGGGCCGACGTCGAGGCCTTGACCTGCAGCCGCTCGGGGTTCACCCGAAGGGTCATCCGCGACGGGACCCCTGTCACCGAGGTGGGCGAATGGGGGCGTTTCCAAAACGCCCCGGTGTCCCCGATGTTCCCGTATTATCTCAAGCGAATGCGGGCGGACGTGGTCGTAGTTCATGTCCCCAACCCGACCGCCGAGGTGGCCTATTTGTTGGCGCGGCCCGCCGGCCGGCTCGTGGTGCGGTATCAAAGCGATGTCGTGCGCCAGGCCGCCGCGATGAGAGTGTACGGCCCGGTGCAAATGCATTTCCTGCGCAATGCTGATATCATCCTGCCGACGTCGAGCCAGTATCTCGAAACCTCGGCGACATTGCGCGGGGTCCGCTCGCGGTGTCAGGTTGTTCCCCTGGGGATCGTGGCGGAGGACTTCGCAAGGCCCGATGCGGCCCGCGTCTCCGAAATTCGGGCCGCGTATGGCGGCGCGTTTGCGTTCTTTTCGGGAAGACACCGATACTACAAGGGTTTGGAGTACCTCGTGCGCGCCACGACAGACATTGCGTATCCCGTGGTGATTGCGGGCGACGGTCCCGAGCGGGCCCGCCTGTCGGCCCTGGCTTCCGAATTGGGCCTCCGCCCCCTATTTATCGGGGCATTGTCCCACCAGGAATTGGTGAACCACCTGCACGCATGCGCGGTGGTGGCCTTTCCCTCGGTCGAGCGTAGCGAGGCCTACGGGCTTTCGATTCTCGAGGCCCACGCCTGCGGCAAGCCCGTCGTCGCGACGAAGCTCGGCACCGGGGTCGAGTTCGCCAACCTCGACGGCGTGACGGGCGTCAACGTGCCGCCGCGCGATTCCAAGGCGCTGGCCGCGGCCATCAACGCCCTGATCGAGGACGAACCCCGTGCCCGGCGGCTGGGCGAAGCGGGGCGCGCGAGGGTCGCCGGGGAATTGGACGCGCGGGTCATAGCGCGCCGAGAGTTCGAAATTTACCGTGACGTGGTGGCGGGATGCAACAAAACTACTGGTACCTGATATTCGCGGTGGCCCTCGTCGAGGCCTTTGTCCTGTCGTTGCTCATGACGATCGGGGTGCGGCGACTCGCCATCAAGTTGGACATCGTCGACCATCCGGGCGAGCGCAAGATGCAGCACGCCCCGGTACCCCTCTTGGGTGGCATCTCGATCTATCTCTCCTTCAACCTGGTCATCCTGGCGAACCTGGCCGCCTTGGTCCTCGCGAGGCGGCTCGATTCGGAGTGGTTGAACGAAAACGTCCTCGCCTTTCTCGGGGACAGCACCGTCCAGCCGCTCATCGGTATCTTCGCGGGCGGGTTCCTGATCTTTCTCCTGGGAATCGTGGACGATATCAAGGCGCTCAGCCCCGAGATAAAGCTCGGCGGACAGATTGCGGCCGCCCTGGTGCTCGTGCTGTCGGGTGTGCGGCTCGACTTCTTCATTGGGGACCTGTTGAACGCCCTTCCGTTCACCGCATCCATGAGCGAGGAATGGCGCGCGATCGTCCAATACGCCGTGTCGGGTTCGGCCAGCATTTTCTGGGTCGTCATGATGACCAACTCGATGAATTTTCTCGACAACATGGATGGCCTCAGCGGCGGGATATCCGTCATCGCGGCCCTGTCGTTTTTCCTGTGCGTGCTCCCGCAGCACGAGTACTTCCTCTGCGCCATGCTCATGGTGTTCGCCGGGGCCGTCGCGGGGTTTCTCTACCATAACCTCAACCCGGCGAGTATCTACATGGGCGACGCCGGCGCCATGTTTTGCGGTTACATACTCGCGACCGTGGCGGTGCTGGGGACCTTCTATTCCGCGAAGGGCGCATCCCCGGTCACGGTCGCCGCCCCCTTGCTCGCCCTGTGCGTGCCGATCTTCGACACCTGCAGCGTCGTCTATATTCGATGGCGCAAGGGCGAGTCGATCATGAAGGGCGACAAGCGCCACTTCAGTCACCGGCTTGTCGAGATGGGCATGTCGCCCCGGCACGCCGTGGACTTCATTTTTCTCGTCGCGGGCGTCATCGGCCTGGGCGGCGCGCTGCTGTCGCAAGTCACCGCGCTTGGCACCATGATCATCCTTGGGCAGACCGCCGGGGTTTTCCTCCTCATCGTCTTGCTCATGAATGCAAGGCGAAGCGCCGGCAAGGAACGCCCATGAAGCCCGCGATCCCAAGCGTCAGCCTTTGGCGGGCGGTCGCGAGGGAGCCGGTCGCCCTCGGGCTCGCCGCCGTCGTGTTTTTTCGCCCCTGGCGCGACGGCCTGACCTACGTCTCGTTCAACACCTATTTCCTCTGGCTCATCATCGCCTTGGCCGCCTTGTGGGGCGTGCGGCTGCTCCTCCGGGGAGGACCGCTTCGCCACGCCATCCCCCTCGCGTTGTTCGCCGCGTTTCTCGGCATCGCCCTGCTGACCGGGATCGATTCCGTCCAGCGCGACGCGACCTATCGCTCGCTGCTATTTTGGACGGGCCACTTCTTCCTCTTCGCGCTGTGTACCAATGCCCTAAAGACCCGGATGGCCTTGGGAATCGTCCTCGCGGCGTTCGTGGTGAGCCTCTCGGCCAATGCGTTCTGGGCCATATTCCACTACCACTATATTTTGCCGATGATGCGCGAGATGGTGCGGGACAACCCGGCGGTCTTGCAGCAGTTTTTCGGACAAAGCGAGTTGACCCTCGATCTGAAACACCGCCTCGAGGTGAATCGCGCGTTCGGGACCTTGCTCTTTCCCAACGCCCTCGCGGCGGTGATGATCCTGGGCATTCCCGTGACCCTGGGTTTTCTGCGGCCCGCGTACGCGAAATGGCGCGTGGCCATGCGCGGCGACGGCGCGACCGCCTACACGTTATCGCCCTGGGGCGCCGCGGCG
Source organism: Candidatus Hydrogenedentota bacterium (assembly GCA_947486375.1). Classification (GTDB taxonomy): domain Bacteria; phylum Hydrogenedentota; class Hydrogenedentia; order Hydrogenedentales; genus CANKTP01. The sequence goes on from CANKTP010000015.1 coordinate 26,763, forward strand.
GCCGTTTGGGCTTCCTCGATCGTGACGGCGCTCGTGCTCTCGCTGTATGTGGTCAACATCTTCCTGCGCAGGCAAGACCCCTCCGCGTTCTGGTACGTCGCCGGGTTCCTTCTCGTCGCGATGCCCCTCGCGGCGGCCATTGGGTCGGCCCTCTCGGTCAGAAAGTTCGGCTTTCCAACGGTGTGGTACGCCGCCCTGCTCGCGGGACTCTCGGCGGGCGTGGTCCTGCAAAGCATTGCCCTCTGGCTCACGTACTCCCGAGGCGGCGCGATGGGCATCGTGGCGGCGGGCGTGCTGTCCGCCGCGCTCTACCTCGCCGCCGGGAAGCGCCTGCCCCGGGCCGGGAAGGGGGTGCGCATCGCCGCCGCCATGGTCGTGTGGGCCGCCGCCGCGGGACTCCTTGCGGGCGTCCCAAGCGTGGCCCAAGGCCCGCCGGCGGATGGTCGCATCCAGCTCGAGGGGGTGGATTTGACTCCCTCGGACCTACTCAACACGGGCTCATTTCAGTTGCGGGTCACCTATTGGAAGGTGGGCCTTCGCATGGCTGCCGACAATCTATGGACGGGCGTGGGCCTCGGCAATTTCGGCACCGCCTACGCCAATTACCAATACCGGGGCGCCGGGGACGTCCAGGCCGCGCACAACGACTACTTGCAAGCCCTGTGCGAGACGGGCGTTTTCGGCTTCCTCGCGTTCTGCGCGTTCTGGCTATATTTTGCCGCGTGGGGAGCGCGCCGGATCCTACGCGAGACCGACAGCCTTCAACGATGGGTCTTGTCCGGGCTTTACGCCGCGACGATTGCCTTCCTTGTCCACAGCCTGGTCGATTTTAATTTCTACAATCCGTCGCTGGTTTCGCTGGCCATGTTCGTGGCCGGCGTCTTCTACGCCCTCGCCTCCGAGGTCCCCGGCGCGACGCCGCCCCAAGACGGGGGCCGGAAAAAATTGGCTCGCCACCAAATCATGGCGTTGCCCATCCTTCTTGTCGTCGCCCTGACCATGGGCGCGGCGCTTCGGGTCTACATTGTCGATTGGTTGCTGACCGAGGGCGATCTCGTCGGCAGCATGGTGCGCGTGGGCAACCGGTCGGTCATGCGCGACCGTCTCGCTACCGGGCGCTTCTTTCTCAAGGAAATCCAGGACCCCAAGCGGGACCGGCAATTCGCACCCCGCATTCCGCTGTTCCGGGCGCAGTTGCTGATCCCGGACCTGGGCGAACTACAGGGCCTGGGGTCCTTTCGCGTGGTCGTGCCGGGGAATCCGCCTTCGCTGCGTCCCCTGTCGCAGGGCGAGGTCCCGCCGGAAAACGCGTTCTTGTTCGTGACGGACGGCGAAAAGGCCCGGAATATGGCGTTGCCCATGGCCGAGGTCGCGACGGACTTCCTCGAACAGGTCGATGCGATTTTCCCGTATATTCCGGAAGTCTCGATGACGCTCTACGAGTGGTATACCCTCATGCAGGAGGCCGCGCAGGACCCCGTCCTCAAGAAAAAATACGTTACCTCGGCGTTGAAGTGGGCCCAGGCGGGCGTCGAGCGCAACCCGCGCCAAGCCTGGTTCCACGAGTGGCTCGGGACGGCAATCATGCTCGATGCCTACGTGAAGGGCGGCAACGACGCGGCGGCCAAGTACCGGCGCGCGCTGGACGAATACCGGAAGGCCTGCGATCTCTATCCCATTTCGCCGCGATCGTGGGGACAACTCGCCACGGCCCTCGAAAAGGTGGGCGCGGCATTCGTACAAGCGGGAGCGAAGGACGAAGGAGCCCGCCTCGCCGCCGAGGCGGCCAAGGCCCGGGAAAAGTCCAATTCGTTGTCCGCGCCACCGGGGGCGGCATGAGCCGTTGAACCGCGCGCGTATCCTTGCGATGATGGTGTCTGGCGTTGGCAACCGCGACTGGGTGAATTTCATGAATGTCCTTGTGATACACGGCCCGAACTTGAACCTCCTTGGAACGCGGGAACCCGAGGTCTACGGGAGGGTCACGCTCGGCGATATCGACGCGATGTTGAAGGAAGAGGCCGGGAACCACGGGGCGCACATCCGTTTCTTCCAGTCGAACCTCGAGGGCGACTTGGTGACCGCCATCCAGGAAGCCACCGGATGGGCCAACGTCATCATCATCAATCCCGCCGCCTACACGCACACCAGTGTCGCCATCCGCGACGCGATCTCGGCCGTCGGGATACCCGCCATCGAGGTGCATCTCTCGAACGTCCACCGTCGCGAGGAGTTCCGGCACCATTCCTATATCGCCCCGGTGGCAGTCGGCACGATCTCCGGGTTCGGCGCGGACTCGTACCGTTTGGCGTTCCAAGCCGCGCTTCACCTGGCCAAGAAATGATCCCGGAACGAATCGAGCGTCTTCGCAAGGCAATGTACGAATCCGGCTGCGATGCCTTCTTCAGCGTCTCCCCGCCCGACAACCAGTATCTATCGGGGTTTCAAGCGGATTTCGGCGAAATTTCCTCCGGAATCCTCCTGACCGCGAGCGATGCGCTGTTCCTCACCGATTCCCGCTACACGGAGCAAGCACGCGAACAGGTCCAATGCCATGCGGTCGAACAAATAAAGGGAGACTTGCTGGCCCGGGCGGGCGAGTGTCTGGCCATTCTGGGAGCAACATTGGCCGCGTACAATCCCGCTGCGCTCACGGTCGACGAACTGGACCGCCTCCTCGGCGCATGGCCCGGCGAAACAGTCCGCGAAAAGACCCTTGTCAGCGAATTGCGCGCGCTAAAATCGGATCCCGAAATCGGGGCAATCCGGGAGGCATCGCGAATTGCTGAGGGGGTCCTGGCCGACCTCGTTCCGACCCTCGCCGCCGGCGAAACCGAGGCCGAATTTGCCGCGCGCATGGAATCCGAATTCAGGAAACGCGGGGCCAGCGGCGTGGCGTTTCCCACCATCGTCCTCTTCGGCGAGCGCAGCTCGCTGCCCCATGGTAGGCCCTCGGATCGTCCATTGCGAATCGGGGACATCGTCCTCGTCGATTGCGGTTGCCGCCGCGCGGGATATTGTTCGGACTTGACCCGCACCTTCACATTCGGTACGATCCCCGGCGCGTGGTTCGAGGAGATATACGACGTTGTGTTTCGCGCGCAACGGGCCGCCTTGGAAGCGATACGTGCCGGGGTGCCTTGCAGCGACGTTGACGCGGTTGCCCGGCGTATTATTTCCGGCGCCGGGTACGGCGACCAGTTTGGCCACGGACTGGGGCATGGGGTTGGAATCGAAATCCACGAAGGCCCCCGCCTTAACCCCACGTCCGATGCCATTCTGGCCGAAGGCATGATTGTCACGGTCGAGCCCGGGATTTACCTCCCTGGGAAAGGCGGGGTCCGGATTGAGGACCTCGTGGTGGTAACCCGTGACGGATGTGAAGTCTTAACCGAATCCTCCAAGGAATTAAGGGTGTTGGCGGCATGATATCGACAGCCGATTTTCGCAATGGCTTGACCGTGGTCCTCGACAATAACCTCGTGGAAATTGTCGAGTTCCAGCACGTGAAGCCCGGCAAGGGCGGCGCCTTCGTGCGCACCAAGTTCAAAAATATTCTCACGGGGCGCGTGATCGAGAAAACATTCCGCTCCGGCGAAAAAATGGAAGAAGCGAAGATTTACGAGGACAAGCACCAGTACATGTATCATGACGGCGACTTGTACCATTTCATGAATAACCAGTCCTACGAGCAAATGCCGGTCGGGGCCGATGTCATCGGCGACGCGAAAAACTGGCTCAAGGAGAACTTGGACGTCGGGTTGCGGTTCTACAACGGGCGGGTCATCAGCATCAATCTCCCGATCACCGTCGAGTTGAAAATTACCCAGACCGACCCCGGCCTCCAGGGAGACCGCGCCACCGGCGGGACCAAGCCGGCCACAATGGAGACCGGGGCTGTGGTCAACGTTCCGCTGTTCGTCAACGAGGGCGAAGTTATCCGCGTCGACACGCGCTCCGGCGCGTACATCGAACGGGCCTGACCTCCTTGGGCACGTCGGCCAGGGACCTGAAGGGACACGCATTGTGGATTTAAAAACGCTCGAAGATCTTATACGTATATTCGAGGCCTCCGGACTCGGGGAGTTGGAGATCGAGGAAGACGGCCGGCGAATGTGCCTGAAAAAAAGCGGCGCCGGCCCGGCGTATCAAGCTGCCTATGCCCCGATGAATCCACTGCCTGCTCCCGTGGCCGTTCCCCACATCCCCGAACCCGAGCATGTCGCGACCATCGATTCCCCGATGGTCGGCACCTTTTACCTCGCCGCCGCGCCCGGCGAACCGGCCTTCGCGGCACCGGGAGATCGGATTGCCGAAAGCCAGACCGTGTGCATCGTCGAGGCCATGAAACTCATGAACGAAGTGGGGGCGAAAATCGCGTGCATAATCGAGAAGGTGCTCGTCGAGAATGGCCAGCCGGTCGAGTTCGGCCAGCCGCTCTTCGCAATCCGTCCCCTCTAGTCATCCACCCGATGCCTGCGGCCAACACCATGCCTGGATCCCGCCCCACCCATGTTTAGACGGATACTCATAGCGAACCGGGGCGAGATAGCCCTCCGGGTCATTCGCGCATGCCGGCACATGGGGATTACCTCGATCGCCGTGTATTCCACTGCGGACCAGAATTGCCTTCATGCCTCCCTCGCCGACGAGAGCATCTGCATCGGCCCCCCGCAGGCGAACCTGAGTTACCTCAACATCCCCAGCATCATCGCCGCCGCCGAGATTGCCGACGCCCAGGCCATCCACCCCGGATACGGGTTCTTGTCGGAAAATCCCAAGTTCGCGACCATCTGCAAGGACTGCCACATCGGGTTCATAGGACCCTCGCCCGAGACCATCGCTCTCAGCGGCGACAAGTCGGTGTGCCGCGCAAGGATGAAGGCGGCCGGCGTCCCGACGGTTCCGGGCAGCGAAGGGCTTATCCAGGACGCCGAAACAGCGGTCAAACTCGCCAAGGACATAGGCTTCCCCGTGTTGGTCAAGGCCACGGCCGGCGGGGGTGGAAAAGGGATGCGCATCGCCCACAACGATGTCGCGCTTCAGCATGCCGTGAACATGGCCTCGACCGAGGCGGCGGCGGCCTTCGGCGACGGGGGCGTCTATCTCGAGAAATACATCGAGAACGCGCGCCACGTCGAAGTGCAGATTCTTGGCGACCACCAGGGCCGCATCGTGACCCTCGGGGAGCGAGAATGCAGCATACAGCGGCGCCACCAAAAATTAATCGAGGAAACGCCCTCCGTGGCGCTGACCCCCTCCCTGCGCGCCAAGATGATGAAGGCCGCGTATCGCGCCGCGAAGGCCATCAACTATACCAACGCCGGTACCGTCGAGTTCCTGCTCGCCCCGGACAATCAGTTTTACTTCATCGAGTTCAATGCGCGAATCCAAGTCGAGCATCCCGTCACCGAGGAGGTCACGAGAAAAGACCTCGTCTGCGAACAAATCCGGATTAGCGCTGGCGAGCCACTTGGATACAGCGCCGTCAAGACCGAGGGGCATGCCATCGAGGCCCGCGTCTACGCCGAGGACCCGATGCAGAACTTCGCGCCGTCCCCTGGGCTGATCAAGAACTGTCACCTGCCCGGCGGCCCCGGCATCCGGGTGGACACGCACCTGTTCACGGGCTATGAAGTGCCGCGGTATTACGACTCCCTGCTGGCCAAGGTCATCGCGTGGGGCCAGGACCGCAACCAGGCCATCGAGCGCTTGGCGGGCGCGTTGGACGAGTTCCGCATCGACGGCGTCAAGACGACCGCGGCCCTGTGCGCGACCATCCTGCGCAGCGGCCGGTTCCGCCGCGGCGACATCTCGATGAATACGATTGACCACTTCCTTCCGAAAGTGGGATGATGATGCGTTTTGCGCGCAATGTTGCGCGTCCTTCGGCCCGCGAAATCCTCGGCGGCCGGGTAAAGGATGGAATCCATGGGCAAGATTAGGTCTTTTTTTCGCTTCCTCTTCAAACTTTTCGTCGGCGCGGTGTTGATCGCCGCCGGGGTCTTGATCGCGCTGTATCCCCTCCGGGATTTGTTCGATATAGTCCTCGAGACCCTTGCGAAAGTCGCCTATACCGAGTACCACGCCCTCGCCCGCCGTGTTGGCGGCGCGGCCTTGGCCCTCGTCTCCTTGCTATGGATCTTTCTCCACCGCTGGCCCTCGAAGACCGTTACCTTCCGCGGTTCCCATGGCGACGTCACCATCGACCTCGATCCCGTCGAGGCGACCCTCGGGCGCGTGGTCGAGAAACTCGACGAAGTGCGCTCGGTCCGGATCAGGGTCATCCCCAAGGGCAAGACCGGCGTCCAGGTCTTGGCCACGGCCGTGCTCTTCAAGGAGGGAGACGGGGATGCGCGGCAGGTCACCGCGCGCGTCAACAGCTTTCTCCAGGCCCATACCCGGAAAATCCTCGGCCTTCAAGATGTCGACGTGAAGCTGAAGATCACGAGGTTCGTGGTCAACATGAAGACCGTGAAACGCGAGCCCCTCCTGCTCGAGCCCCCCGCGGAAGCCGGTGTCACGCCCGCCGAGCGCCTGCGGCCCGCCATCCAGGCCGCGGCGGCCACGGTGGCGGCTGTCCAGGCGCAACACCCCGCTGCCGCGCCGGCGATGATCGAACCCGCGTTTGTCGAGATGGACCCGGATGCCCCGCTCTTTGACGCCGACCTCCCCGAGGCGACCCTCACCGAGGAGACCAATACGCCGGATGGCGAGGGTGAGCATACCACCTCGAAGTGGTAGTGGGCCGGGGCCTCGCAATGTTGACCAAACGAATCATTCCGTGCCTAGACGTGGCCGAGGGCCGCGTTGTAAAGGGCGTCCAGTTTCTCGGGCTTCGCGATGCGGGCGATCCCGTCGAAGTCGCGCGGAGATATGACGAGGAAGGTGCCGACGAAATCGTCTTCCTCGACATCCAAGCTTCGACGGACAACCGGAACACCATGCTGGATGTCGTCCGCCGGACCGCCGATCAAGTATTCATGCCCTTGTGCGTGGGGGGGGGAATTAGGACCATCGAGGACATCCGGGTCCTTCTCAAGGCCGGCGCCGACAAGGTCTCGATCAACACCCCCGCGATTGAGAATCCCGACTTCGTGAACGAATCCTCGAGGCGCTTCGGTTCCCAGTGCATCGTGGTGGCCATCGACGCCAAGCAGGTCGAGCCGGGGCGCTACATCGTCAAAAGCCACGGGGGCCGCGACGGCGGACGGTCAACCCCCTTGGAACCCGTGGCTTGGGCACGCGAGGTGGCCGAACGCGGGGCGGGGGAGATCCTGCTGACGTGCATGGACAAAGACGGGACAAAGAATGGCTACGACATCGAGTTGACCCGCAGGGTGGCGGACGCGGTAGGCATACCCGTCATAGCCAGTGGAGGGGCCGGCACGCTCGAGCATCTGCGTGCGGCCCTGGTGGAAGGCGGGGCGGATGCCGCACTGGCGGCCTCGATCTTCCATTTCCAACAGCACACCGTGCGCGAGGCAAAGGAGTACCTTGCGTCCCGCGGGGTTGCTGTGCGATGCTAAGCCCCTCATCCCCTTTGAAACGTGGAGATTCAGGAATGTCCCGGATCCGCCATACCCCGCGTCGATGGCGCCATTCGTCCGTTTCCTGATCTTCGTTTCTCCTCGTTTCCCCTTTTCCCGCGCTTGGGGCCATCCCCGCACCGGAGCCGCGCCATGAACCTGCACGACCGCATCAAATTCGATGACAAGGGTCTCATCTCGGCCATCATCCAACACTGGGAGACCGGCCAGGTCTTGATGCTGGGATACATGAACGCCGAGTCGCTGGACATTACGCTCGAAGGCCAAAAGGCCTGCTTCTGGTCACGGTCCAGGCAAGAACTTTGGCTCAAGGGCGAGACGTCGGGGAACGTGCTTCACGTGAAGGAAATCCGCGTCGATTGCGATTGCGACGCCCTCGTCCTGAAATGCGATCCCGTGGGGCCCACCTGCCACACGAACGAGACCAGTTGTTTCTATCGAACAGTCGATGCTGACGGAACCATGACGCTGGCGGGTGATGGCGTGGCGAAGGAATGACCACCGCCTCCCGGCTGGCTTGAAAAGGAATAGACCGATGATTCACCCCTCATTCGAGGAGTTCAAGGCGCTGGCGCGCCCCGGTGCCCTGGTGCCGGTATACCGCGAAATCGTGGCCGACTTGGAAACGCCCGTGTCGGCCTACATAAAGATCGCCGAGGGGCGCCAGCACACCTTCCTCTTGGA
>CANKTP010000016.1 GCA_947486375.1 Candidatus Hydrogenedentota bacterium
AGGGCCACGGCGGCGTAGTCGAAATCGAGCAGTTTTTTGAGCTCGGCCACGAGGCTTTCGTACAGCCGTCCCGCCTCGAGACTCGAGTTGATGACATTTGCGATTTGGTTGATGGCGCTGATGCGCTCGGAGCGCTCGCGGGCCTCTTGCTCGAGACGAACGTTTTTCGTCACGTCCCGGAAGATGCCCTCGACCCCGAGCAATTCCGCGTCGGGGGACATTACCGGGGTCCTCGATAGTTCGACGCAAATCCGCCGGTCGTCCAAACGGCGCATCCAGACCCGGGACCGCTCTCCCATTTCCCCGCCGTCAAACCCCTCCGAAAACGGGCCTGTCTCGAATTCTTCCTGGAACAATTGGCGCAAGTTCTTGCCCATGGCCTCCTCGATGCTGGGGAACCCCAGGATCTCGGCGCCCGCCAGGTTGATGAACGTGATGGCGCCATGCTTGTCCGTCTGGTAGATCCCATCGCGCATCGAGGTGACGAGGCTGCGGTAATTCTCCTCGCTTTCCTCGAGCTGCCGAATGTTGCGCTTGAGGGCCACGGCCATCTTGTTGAAGGACGTCGCGAGTTCCTCGATCTCGTCGCCGGTGCCGATTTTCAGCTTTAGATCGAAATCGCCCTGGCGGATGATCTGTGCCCCCTCATTGAGGAGAGACACGGGGCGGACGATATTGTTATGCACGTCCCTATAGGCATTCACGCAGAGAAAAGCGATGAAAACCACACACCCCAACAACCCCAGGGACGCGCCCAGGTTCAGGTCATAGTAGACTTTGTCTGTCGGTCGGTAGACGAGCAGACAGACTTTTAAGTCGTCGGAACCCGCGTCCTCGATCGTGCGATACGCCATCAACACATCGACTTCGGACCCGGGACCGCGGGACCGGTAGTCGCTTAACGAAAACGCCCCTCCGGGCGCGCCTGAAGCCATCTTCTCGCGGAGACGCGGGTCGACCGCGGTGACCAGGCGGATTTCCGGCGACGCTCCGTTGCTAGGCCATTCGAAATACGCGATTACGTCCGCACCGGTCGGGAGCTTGACCAAGTACTGGTAATGATCAATGCGCCGGCCCGCCTCCCCTGGTCCCCCATATTCGCCCATCGCATATCGGAGTAGCGTCGATACGCCCGACTGCAATCCCAAATATCCCACGATCTTCCCGCCGGTACCCGGCAATGTTATGGGACAAACGATCAACGAGCTGAAGCGGCTCTCGCCTATGGGGACCTGGCCAAATTCGACAATACGTGCCCGGTCAAGCGTTTCCAGCCACTCTGGGGGCAACTGGCCTCGTGCAAGCGGGGCGTCCGAGGACACCAATAGGTGCCCAGACTCGGTGTATATACTAATGACGGACGCCGCATCGCCGGGGTTCGCGCCCCGGTGGCGTAGAAGCGGAAGAAGGGTGGCGGCTTGTTCGTCCGAAATGGCCGCACGCGGCACCCCGGAGGAATCGGGTGCCATTACATCAAGAACAAGGGGGTCCGACGCCAAGTTTGAAGCCCGCTGGAGGCGTTCTTCGACCAAGAGGCGGATACCCTCGGCTGTCGTGTCGACGGAAGCGAGGAGGGTTTGTTGGACAGCCTTGGTCTGTCCGCTTCGCGCAGTGACATACCCCACGATGAACGCAACGGCCATCGGGAGAATCCCGACCCAAAGAATCGAGGTCAGGATTTTCCGTTCAATGCCCGCGCGCGACGAATTTAATCTCATGGGATTCCTCGGCGAGGGCTACTCCACGGGTCTCCCCTTGCCGATCAATTCTTGCACTTTCTTTAGGAGCTGATCCACCTTGTACGGTTTCGCCAGGTACTCGTCCGCCCCGCACTCGAAAATCTTCTCGATGTCTTGTTCCTTGGTCAGGCAGGTAACAGCCATGATGGGGATACCCTGGGTCAGCTCGTTGTTGCGGAGGGCCTTTGTGACTTCAAAGCCGTTGATCTCGGGCATGAGAAAATCCAAGAGGATCAAATCGGGCACAAACTGGGCGGCCTTAAGGCCCACCTCGGTGGCACTGCTGACCTTGATCAGTTCGATTCCCTCGTCGGTCAATATCTTTTCCATCAACGCCAAGGCGTCCGGGTCATCGTCAACGACCATCACGCGTCGTTTGGTCTCGCCTTTGTCGCGGGGGAACATATCGTATTCCTCCCGAAATTTATCAAGGTCGGCCTCGAGGATGCGGTAGTGGCCCCCTGGGGTCCGGGACGCCTTGATGAGCCCCTGTTTAATCCAATTCTTGATGCTGTGGTGGGTGACATGGCATATCTTTGCCGCTTCGAAAGTGGTGTAGGCCTTCTGTTCGCGTTCGCTCACAGGGAAATACCTCCTAAAATTGTTCTATTACAGTACCGGAAACCGCAGTCGGCATCACAAGACGGAAAAGCCTGGGGCGGATACTATTCTTAGTATACTTAGATTATAGCCGGGAACCGGCAATTTGTCAACTTCGCATCGCTCAAATCCAGAACCCAGAGATGATAAATAACTTGTTTTGCCATAAGGAGTTATACTCAATTCGCAAGAACGAGCGTCCTACTCCGCGATAAATCTGGCTTCGATGAAGAGGAATTCTCGACGAACATTTTCCAAAATAACAAACTCAGGAAAGTAAGGCCAATGCCGCTTGAACTGATTCCATCTCTTCGCTAAGCAGTCCGGATGTCAAAAGCGACAATTGCCAAGGGTAGAGGCCGGTCAGAACCCGGAAACCGATAATCCAGAAACAGGAGGCGCAGATGTAAAGACCCGAAAGGACACTATAGTACCGGACCATCATCGACGCGAACGCCCGGCGATATGCAGCCCGGGCTGGCGGCAGCGTCCCGGCCATTTCTTCCGGTCGTCCCGAGCGCCGACTGGCGTCCTCCGCGCGGGTAAGTGTCAGCAGCGGGTAGATGAGGCCGAACCCGACAAGTCCCGCGATGACGGCCCTCCATGCGCCCCCAATGAGCGGCTGGTAGCTTTCCGGGGAAAGGGCACGCATCTTGGCCCCGGAATCGGCAAACAGGAGTGCCACGATACCCATCATTCCCGCCGCCATGACGATCCGCCCGACGAGACTATGGGGCAAGGTCCAAGCCGATTTCCGGAACCCCAGTATCTTGAAGATGATAATGGCCGCGAGATGCGCGCCGCAAATCCAGGCACCGCCCATGACCAACAGGCGCATGGGGAACCGGTGAGATTCGGCATCGGCCTCAATTCGTTCGTCACGCCCGGCCTCGAAGGCGCTAATAGCCTTGGCCGCTTGCTCGAGTCTCGTTCGTTTCTCGATTAAACCGGCCTTCCTATTTTCGTCTAGGTTTGGCGTCACCTCGATGAACGCGTTCACGGCATCAAGCTGGATGCGAATCCCCGCCATCGCGGCGATCGTACTCTGCGTCTCCGTGGCGGACGTAAGGCGTTCTCCCATGCGCTGGATATTCGTGAGCCATGACTCGACGGCCTGGGCCTGCCGGCGTTGCGAGACGCGCCGGGCCTCGTCGATTGACTCGCCGGAAAACCGATAGAGCGGGCCGCAGATTTCATCGGCGATCATCCTGCTCAACGCCGAGTATTGCCGCCCGGCCTGGGGCAGGACGCCCGGAAACCAAATCGGTCGCGGGAGGATAATCTTGTTTCCCCCGCTATTCGCTCGGGCGACCACGGCCAAGGCGTCGTCGAAGGTCGTCCCGGTGTCGCGCAGACTTGCCAAGGCCGCCGCTTCGAGATATTCAGGCAACGCGTTCTCAGGAGGGTGTAGCCCGGCCTCCCGAAACTGGATCGCCGCCCCCGCGAAATCTCCCAATCGGTACAACTGGCAACCGTAACGGAGGCGAAAAAGAGAATTCGTCGGGTCCAACCTGACCGCTTTGTCGTATTGCGCGAGGATAACGTCGTCTTCTTCCCGCTCGGCCAAGGCTTGGCTGTACTTCGGGGTGGGTTGTTCGCGGGCCTCTTCGTCTTGTTTGACAGCGGATTTGAGCGTGGCTCGAGCGGAAGGGAACGGGAGCGTCAGAGCGCTAAGAAAAATCCGGTCGGGTCCGTCGTAGCGCAAGAAGTATTCGCTGAAGTAGAGCATAAACGTCACGAAGACGCAGGAGATGACGCACAACCGGAACGAACGGCGGGCGCGGCGCGCCCCTGCCAAATCCCCGCCTTCCCCATAGTCGGGAAACTCGGGAACCTGACTACTCACCCTTTTGTCCCATGAACTCGCGGGTAAGCACCTTGATGCGCTCGACGGCGGGTTGATCGAATGCGTCCACGCCAAAAAGCCGTCCCGCCATCGCCGTTTCCACCTCGAGCATGTAGAGCATCTGTGCCACGGTGTGCGCGGTGACTTTCGGGAACGAGACCGAGATGACGGGGCGCCCGGCCTCGCGCAGGGCGCCCGCCGTCGCCTTGCACTCGGCGTTCATCAATTTTGCCATGGTGCTTCCGCGCAGGTATTCCGCCCCGCCCATTTCCGGCAGGACCTTGGGGATGGGCAGGGGCTCGCGAAATTGTTTCACGTCCATGATGGTGATTAACTTGTCGTTGGGCCCCTCGAGGTAGAGCTGGAGCTGCGAGTGCTGGTCGGTCACCCCGAGCGCCTTGACCGGCGTCTGCCCGGACTCGCTCCATGCCCGCCCGTCGAGGATTCTTTGCTTCCCGAGGCTCTCGGCCCACAATTGCCGGTACCAATCGGCGACATCGCGCAGCGCGTCCGAGTACGGCATCATCACCGAGATGGCCTTGCCCAAGCGGTTCCAGCCCACATAATGGATCGCCGCGCGGGCATAGGCGGGGTTTTCCGCCAGGGAGACGTGTTTGCAGCGGGCGTCCATCGCGGCGCAGCCCGCGATCAATCCGTCGACGTCCATCCCCAGCATGGCCGCGGGAAACAGGCCGACCGGGGTAAACACCGAAAAGCGGCCCCCCACGTTTGGCGGTACGACGAAGGCCTTGGCGTCGTAGGCACGTTGGACGAACAACAGCGGGTTGGGATCCTTGCGTCCCGTCGACGGACCGGTCGTGATGACGAGGTGGTTCTTGACCCGGGCCTTACCCACGGCGGACTCGAGCGCGTCCAAGACGAGCAACAACTGGCTCAGGGTCTCGGCTGTCCCGCCTGACTTGGATATTACGTTGAACAGGGTCTTCTCGGGCGGGCACAGCTTGAGCATCGCGGAAAAGGTGTCCGGGTCCACGTTGTCCATGACGAAAATACGCGGATGTCCGCCGCGTTGTTCGCGCGAGAGCAGATTGTAGTAGGGTGGCTTGAGCGCGGAGACCAACGCGGTCATTCCGAGGGCAGACCCGCCGATACCGAGGACGACGAGGTTCTCGAACCCGAACCGTGCGAACGATGCGGCAGTTCGCTTCACATCGGTGAGGGTGGCCTTGTCCTTGTAGAGGTCGTAAAAACCGTGGCGCTTCCGCTTACGATCCTCGGCCAAGACGCCGTGCGCGGACCCGATGAGTCGTGCGGATTCCTTAAGGTCGAGCGGGGTGACCCCGTGATCGGGACCCACCGCCGATGACTTGGCCCCGGAAATGTTGATGCGAATATCGAGGCTCATGCCGTGTCCCTCCCCGTGGTGTCATGAAAATTTCGCAGCGCCAGCAATGCGCCCTTTCGCGGCCCGGACACGACCCGCAACTTGGGCAGCGACTCGAGGAAGACTTTGCCGTAACGCTTGGTCAGTATACGCGAGTCGAGCACGACCACGCTTCCCCGGTCGGAGCGGCGCCGAATTAAGCGGCCAAATCCTTGCCGGAATTTTATCACGGCCATGGGAACGGTGTAATCCATGAAGGCGTTTCCCCCCGAAGCCTCGATCGCCTCGGCACGCGCCTGCAAGATAGGCTCCGTGGGCACGCGGAACGGCAGCTTGGGCAGGATGACACACTGCAATGCGTCCCCCGCGACATCGACCCCCTCCCAAAAGCTGTCGGTTGCGAAGAGACAACTCGATGCGTCGCGCCGGAACCGGTCGAGTAGGTGGGTCCGGTTCTCTCCGCCCTGGTGCAGGCAGGCAATACCCAGCGCGCGCATGACCGGCTCGATGCGCTTGACCGCGTAGTGGAGCCCCTGGAATGACGTAAACAGGACGAATGCATGTCCCTTCGTGATCTTTAGAATCTCCTCGATGCAGCCGGTACTTTCTTCCAAGAACCTTGGGCTGTCCGGGGCCGGCACATCTTCCGGCACGCACAAGATCGCCTGGCGCTCGAAGTCGAAAGGGGAATCCAATATTGCCGTGGCCACTTCGCGTCCCGAGACGCGATCCAACCCGATTCGCTCGAATAGAAAATCGAAACGCTGGCGGACGGACAGGGTCGCCGAGGTCATGACCAGGGTCTTGAGGTTTGGATAGACCCATTCGGCCAGCGGCGCGCCGACGTCGAGCGGGCAGCGAATGATCCGGACAATGTTCGCGTTCTGCGAGTCGATCTCGATCCAGCGGACGGTGTTCTCGGCCAACGCGGGACTCGTCCCCTCGGCGAGGGCAACCGCCAACCGTTGCAGGCGTCCGTGATAGGCCTGCAACTGGGCCAGCTCCATCGACAAACTGTGCTCGGCCTGATCGGGAAGGGGCTTGATGTCGCGCAGAAGATTCACCAAGACCGCGCAACGCCGCACAAGGTCCTCGATCTCGGCGACGGCGGGCAAGACATAGACCGAATGAATCTCGCGGAGCGGCTCGAGCGCCAGTACCTCGGGGGTCAATCTCCATTTGATCTCGCGCCCGATTTGTCCACAATACTCGCTGGCCAGGCTTCGAACCACGTCGAAGACGGTCTCGACGGCCCCGCGCGCGGACGCCAGCGCGGGCAGCACCGAGCTGGAGATGATGTCGAGGATTTTTTCCTGGACGTCCCTCGTCAGGAGGGCGGTCTCCTGGACCGTCTTGAGGCGAATCAACGGCAGGAGGCCGCGTTCCTGGGCGCGATCAAGGCGGGCGAAGCGTGAGAAGAGGGCCAACGCGCCGAGTCGTGTCGCTTCCATCCCGAAATATTCGGTGGCGGAGTCCTCGATATGGTGGGCCTCGTCGATGATCAATCGCTTGAACGCCGGAAGTACGGCCATCGAGGTGAAACTGCCCAGCTCCTTCTTGATCGATAAATCCGAGAACAGCATGTGATGGTTGACCACGACGATGTCGGCCTTCGCAATCTCGCGTCGCGCCTTGGCCACGAAACATTCGCCCGCGCCCTGGCACTGGAATGCCGAACAGGTGTCGCTCTCTGAACAGATCCTTTCCCAGGTTTCGCGCGACGGGACGAACGAGAGGTCCGACTTGCTCCCGTCCTTGGTCTTGCCGGCCCATTCCGCTATGGCCTTGAGCTCGTCCTGGGTTGTTTCTTCGTCGAACAACGTCGACTCGGACAAGGCGCGCTCCAAGCGGCGCGGACACACGTAGTTCTGGCGGCCCTTGACGAGCACTGCGGTAAACGTGTCTTTCAACGTGTTTTGCAGGAGGGGGATGTCCTTCAGGACGATTTGTTCCTGCAAGTTGATCGTGCGCGTGCTGATGACGACACGCTCGCGGTTGCGGACCGCCCAGAGGACGGCGGGCAACAAGTAGGCCAGGGTCTTCCCGACGCCCGTCGGGGCCTCGACCACCGCGATGCCGTCCTCGTTGAAGGCGTTGCTGACGGCGGCGATCATGGCCGCCTGTTGCGGACGGACCTCGAATTGGGGAAGCATCCGGGCGATGGGCCCATCGGGGCGCAGCGCGCCGTCGAGCTCGCGGATGTCCAAGGCCGTGCGGTCGCGATCGAGAAAGGGTTCGATGACCACGTAGACCCGCTCGACGGCATTATCCACGATGAATACGCCGTGGCCGTTGTGGCTGTACAATCCGGCCAACTCGAGGTCGGCGTCGGAGGGTTCCAGGTTTCCGCCGGGATGATTGTGGATCACCACGTCGCGGAGGTCGAGGGTTTCGAACAGAGCGTTCACGGCGGACATGGTGCCGCGCGCGCCGACACGGACCTTCGAAACCAGCCCCCCGGCATTGAGACCCCCCGCGAAGAAGACTTCCCTGCCCCCGGCCTCCGAAATTTCACGCCGCATCATCGCTGCGGCGTCGGGCGCGATGCGCACCGAGGCGTCGGTGCCCAAGAAAGGCGACTGTCCTGGTCCGGGTCCTGGCCGGGCGGATTTTACGGGCACGGGAAGGGAATCAAACGGTGCGCGAGATTAGTTTGAGGAACTCGATGCGGGTCGCATCGTCCTTGAGGAAACTGCCGAGAACGCTCGATGTGGTCATCACAGAGTTCTGTTTTTCGACGCCGCGCATCATGCTGCACAGGTGACGGCATTCGATGACGACCCCCACCCCTTCCGCGTCCGTCACGGACATGATTTCGTCGGCAATCTCGGCGGTCAGCCGCTCTTGGATTTGCAATCGGCGCGAGTAACAATCCACGATCCGCGCCAGCTTGCTCAGCCCCAACACCTTCTTGTTCGCGATGTAACCGATGTGGCACCGTCCGAAGAAAGGCAACAAATGGTGCTCGCAAAGGCTGTAAATCTCGATGTCGCGCGAGATAATCATGTTGTTGTGCAGGGACTCGAAGACGGCGCCGTTCACGATCTCGCGAGGATCCGTCGTGTACCCGGACATCAAGAACTCCCAGGCATTCGCGACACGCCCGGGCGTCTTCAGCAGGCCCTGCCTATCGGGGTCTTCGCCGATCTCGCGCAAGAGCTCGCGGACAATCCCGGCGATCCGTTCCTTGTTCACTGGATGAACCTCCCTCGTAGTGTCTCTGTAAACAGCGCATTCGGGACCAGTTCGTCCGTCCGCATCGCGGCCACGATCGCGGACAACGGCCCGCCCCTGTCTGGCAGGATTAAGCCGGGGGCCAACTCAAGCAATGGGGCCGCAATGAACGGGCGGTTGCGAATATCGGGATCCGGCAGCTTCAGCCGTTCCGTGTCCATCACGGTGTCTCCCCAGAGTATCACGTCCAAGTCGATACAGCGCGGGGCGAACTTGTCGTCCGAGCGCACGCGCCCGAGACGGGACTCGATGCCGCGAAGGACATCGTATTTTAGCGCATCGGGCGGGGTCGATGTGCTGATTCCCACTACTCCATTCAGATAATCGGGAAGTCCCGGATTCCCCAGCGCCCGGCTCCAGTAAAACATCGATACGGCGGCCAAGCGCAATTCCCGGGACAGTAAGTCCAGCGCGATGGAGATGTTCCGCTCGGGGTCAATGTTCGAGCCGACGGCAACGTATGCCTCGACCGGGGAAGTCACGACGGTTCCGGGCGGCCGCGGGAAATTCGGACGGCCACGCTGCGGGCAAACCGCAAGGCCCCGGGCTTGTCGATGGTCACGTCCACTCGATTCACCCGGGGAGACTCGAGCACCACCGACGCGATACGCTCGGCGAGGGCCTCGATAAGACGGAATTCGGACTTCTCGACCGCGGCGAGCACGCGCTTTTTCACGGTCTTGTAATCTACCGTGTCCTCGATGGCGTCCGACTTTCCAGCCTCGGCCAAATTCGCGTGCATCGCGATATTTAAGACCAAGTCTTGTACGTCGCGGCGTTCCTCGGGGTAGACCCCGATGATGCAACGGACTGCAAGGTCGCGGATATACACTCGATCGCGGGATTCATCCGCCATAAATGTTCCCCTTCATGTGGCGGCCGCCGTCCACATATATTGTTTGTCCCGTAATAAAGGGGTTCGTGAGCAGGAAGATGACGGAATTCACGACATCTTCCTCGCGGCCGATCCGCTGGAGCGGGTTCGTGTCGGCGAGGGCGTCGAGGTAGGAAATATCCTCGCCCGCAGGCGGGAGGATGAGGCCGGGGGCCACCGCATTCACCCGGACCTTGGGCGCGTATTCGAGGGCGGCCATCCGGGTCAATGAGTGCAACATGCGCTTGCTTAAATGATAGGAGAGGTGTTCGCTGTCGTAGTCGTGGATGCGGGCATCCAGAAGATTGACCACCGCGCCCTGGTGTCCTTGCGCCGCAAAGGCCCTCGTCAACGCCATCGGCGCCCATGCATTGACCTTTAGGTTCTCGGCGAGCCCCTCCCAAATCGCGCCGTCCAGCCGGTCCGTGGGAAAGATGGAGGCGTTGTTGACCAAGATATCCATCCGCCCCGCAGCCGCAGCGGCGGCCTTGAACAAGGTGTCTGCTCCGTCGGGAAGGGAGAAATCCGCACGAATGGGCCACACGCGGACCCCCATTGCTCGGGCTATTTCCGCAGTCAAACTCATTTCCCGGTCGGAACCGTTGTAGTGGAGCAAGACATTGGCACCGTTTTCCGCGAGCGCCAAGGCCACCGAGCGGCCCAAACGCTTGGCCGCGCCCGTCACGAGCGCGGTCTTTCCTTCCAGTGATTTTCCGCTCGCCACGCCGCGCTCGCAGGCCGGATGGGGCCGCTATTCCGCCGGGGCTTTTTCGCCGAAGGGCGGGGCCTGTTGCGCCGCCTCGAGCACGTCCGCCGCCGGGAGAATAATGCCCATGACGTTGTCTTCCATCCCGCCGCCGAACATACCCATCCCGCCGCCGCCGCTTTCCTTGATCACGCGAACAAGGAAAACACCGACCGCTTGGCCATCGAGCGTAAACGCGGGAGAGCCCATTCCCGTATGCGTGGGATCGTTACCGGGAATGTAAAAGGTCCGCGGCTTGTCGACCACGGCGGTGATGCGTTCGACGGAGGCGGCGTGTACTCGCCGGGCGACCTTGCCGAGCCGGTTCACGGAAATGACTTGATCGAGGACCAGGGGCGCGCCAGTCTTTGTCATGTCGACGTAGGCAAACTCTTTCTCGGGCTTCCGGACCGGGCGGATGAACGCAATGTCGAGGTCTTTGTCGCGAAGGATGATCTCGGCGGGGACCTCGGTCTCGTCCTCGAGGATGATCTTGGCGTCGGTGATCTCGGTGTCCATTTTCATGTCGTCGAACTGACCCCCGGACATCATGGCCTCCATCATCGAGGCGGGGTCGCTTTCAGACAGGGACATGATCGCGAGACCGGTCGCATCGATGACGGTCGCGGTCATCTCGGCCTTGTTTTCGTTTTCCTGCGAATCCATTCCCGGCATGGAGAATTTCTGCTTCATGACCAACTCGACGGTCACGACCGCAGCCTTGTTCTTTTCGAGGATTTCCCGTCCCTTGTCGGCGATTTCATCTGCGCCGGCCGAAACGATCAGGGCGGTCAAACTCGCGGCAATCGTTCCCGCAATCCGGAATCTCATCAACGTTCCTTTCGGCGTCAGTTGTCCCAACGCGGTTGCAGTTCGACGTAAACGGTATAGATGCCTCGCCGGACCCGGAGCACCACGTTTTCCGGCTTGGATTCCGACAGTCCCTTCATCGTGGCCGCGAAGGCATCGAGGTCCGTCGTGGACACGTCGCCCACGCCGAGGACCAGGTCGTTTGTGTTGAGCTCGCCGAGGGCGGCCCAGCCGCCGGGCTTAACCTCATCGACCAACACGCCGGCCTGTTCTTGCGCCCACTGCTCTTTGGCCCTGTCGAAGAAGGTGATCTCGCGTACGGTGAAGTCGAAATTATCGTCGCGATATTTGCGCATCTCGCGATCGAGCAGGGGAGCGCGGACGAGTTCGACGGCGACTTTCATGGGTTGGCCGTCGCGCACGATGCTCAACTCGGCGGAGCCGCCGACCCGATATTCGCGGATCAACGTGGGCAACTCCTCGTAGTGTTCCGGTGCGTTGGCGGTAAGGGCTTCGCCATCCACCGCCGTGACCAAGTCCCCCACTTTCAACCCGGCCTTCTCGGCCGTGCTGCCCTTGTACACTTGAATCAGCCGAAAGCCTTTCAGTTCGGCGTTGCCCATCTTTTCCGCGATGTCGCGGGTGATGACTTGGGTATCCACCGGGAGCCACGCCTTCTTTACTTCGAGCCCAGGATCGTTGAGTTCCTTGATGCCCACCTTCACCACGGTGACGTACGTGCCGGTCTTGCGCTCGAACGTCGCCAACACGGGGACAGGCTCGCTCGCGCCCTTGGAGATTTCGGATGTTAGCGCCACCAGGGAATCGAGGTCCTTGATAGGCGTATCGTTGACCGCGATCAATACGTCTTCATTGTCGATCGACGGCTTTGCGTCGCCAGCGGGTCCACCCGGGCGCACCGACGTAATCGACACGCCGTCACGTGAGGCCCGCTTGAGTTCCTTCGACATCACGTAGGACAAGTTTCGCCCGGTGATGCCCCACTGCTTTAATTCGCGTTCCTTCGGACGGACCTTCTCGCGCTCGATGGTCGTGACCGTCAAGGTCTTTTCCTCGCCGTTGCGAAGGACGGTCATCTCGAAAGGTTGCCCGATGGGGAGCCCGGCCACGAGCCCGTTGAACTCGGGCATCTGTTCCTCGAAGCGCACGTGAACGTCCTTGCCTGCGAGCCGGACGACCAAGTCGCCCGATTGGATCCCCGCAGCCTGGGCAGGCGCGCCGTCCAACACGTCCGTTACGAGGACGCCGCGTCCGATGGACTCTTGTTGCTTCAGGAGCGGGCGCGCCCCCATGCCAATCCAACTGCGGCGCACCGTACCGTGCTCCATGAGTTCCTGGGCCACGCCCTTGGCCAGGCTCCCGGGGATCGCGCCGCCCAAGCCCACGCCAATCTCATTGATGCCGATGATGTCCCCGTTCATGTCCACGAGCGGCCCGCCGGAATTGCCGGGAAATATCACGGCGTCATGCGCGATCCACCGGACCAAGGCCCCGACATCCTCGCCGTCCATCTCCATCGCGCCGAACATCCGGCGCGGCATGATCATCTCGGCATTGCTGACGATTCCCAAGGTCACCGACTGCGAAAGCGACAAGGGCGAACCCATCGCCATGACGCTGTCGCCGACACGCACCTTGGAGGAGTCTCCGAAGGACACCGCCGGGAATTCCTGCGGCGTATCGGGCATAAGCTTGATGATGGCGATGTCGGTCATGGGGTCCGAGCCGACCAGAACCGCGTCCACTTCCTCGCGATTCGACAGGGTGCAGGACAATCGCGTCGCA
This sequence comes from Candidatus Hydrogenedentota bacterium, assembly GCA_947486375.1. Taxonomy (GTDB): domain Bacteria; phylum Hydrogenedentota; class Hydrogenedentia; order Hydrogenedentales; genus CANKTP01. The sequence continues at coordinate 13,000 of CANKTP010000016.1, forward strand.
TCGCCCGCGACGTGATGGTTCGTCACCACGTGGCCTTCCTTGCTGATGATGGCACCGCTGCCGAAGGATTCATAGCGGTTCTCCCGCCCTTCGTCGTAGTAGACCGCCACAACATGGATGCGAACAAGGGCGGGCTTCACCTTGGCGACCACCCGTTCGACCGCCTCCCGGGTTCCCCCGTCCTGCGCCATCGCCGCGAACGGGGCCAACAGGACAATACACACCCCGCGCGCAAATAAAGTCGTCACAATTCCACCTCACAAAAGGGGTTACGGTCAAGCTCCCACTGTATCATTCCCCGGGATGCGGCGCAACGCAAGAAATGCCGCAATTTTTGAGGGGATTTAGAGCCGAATGGCCAATTTCCGGGGAATCGAACCTTTGGAAAAAGACGCCCAATGGCGGCATGCCGAGACCACTTGCAAGATTTAAAAAACGGTGGTACAATCGGATTGCTGGGTTAAGCCGACCGGCCCGACATTCGCCCGTCGAACCGGTCAATGGCTCAACCTCTGATGGTGGACATCAGGCGACCCCGACGCCTGATGTCCTTTTTGTTTTTCGCCTCGCTCTACTACGCTATTTCGCCATGATGGTGGACATACGTGTTTCTACTTGACTCACCCCGATGTTCCGTGGTCAAGTAGTCGGGCTATCCGGGAGGCAGGCCCATGAAGCGGTACTTGGCTGCAGTTACTCTCTTGGGGAAGGAGTGACTTGAGGTAGATGGTGTACGTTGAGGTCTCCACAAGCCCGCCTCCCGGATAGCCCTTCAATGGTTCGAGATCGGTCTCCTCTCGCTCACTGCGGTTTTAGGACGACATTGAATTCGTCTTCGAATTGGGTCTCCACGCTCCCCGACGAAAAATCCGGGACAAGCTGCACAATGATGATCTGCGGATACTCGGAGATGGCTGCGGCGTTCTGGATGACGAACGAATGCTGCGCCGGATCCTTCAGCGCGGCGCGGGGAATTCGTCCGGAAAAGAGCGGCTCTTTGTTCGTCCCCGAATACACATATACGTTGTAGGCGCATCGATCCGCCAAGGCGTCGTTTTCCTTCCATCGAAGGACGATCGAGTCGAACGGGCGCCCCTGCGTGGCCACGAAATAAGCGCCCCCCCCGGTGAGCTGGCTGGGCTGGCTATGCGCCAAGACAGCTTCCTCGAAAAGCACGCTCGCGTCCTTGTTTGCCACGATAGCCCTGGCCCAGCCCATGGTCTCCGTCACGTCGACCTGCAGCGTATTCAGCACCGCGCTACCCGGGATCACGTCCACTTGCTGGCCAGGCAACAAGCTCCGAAAAACCGAGGGAAATTCCTTGTGCTCGACCTGGACTTCCCCATCCTCGACCGTGACGACGGTGCGATTGTCTGCCAAGACTCGCACGTCGAAGACCGTGCCGAATACGCGGATATCCCCCGACGGCGTGGTCACTTCAAACGGACGTCGCGCTTTGCCCACCGATAGCTGCACTTGGCCCTTTTCCACGGCGATCCGGCGCTCGTCAATCACGACGATCCGCGTCTGTTCGTTCAGGCGTATTTCGGACGGGCCGCCGACCGACAGCATCAAGGTGGTCCCCTCACCGGTCTCGAAGCGCTGGCCAGCGTCGATAAAACTCTTCAACAAGGCAGGCGACCGTTCGCCGGTGGCCGCCGCCAAGCGATCCGCGTATTCCCCCTGACGATGCGTCACGACGCCCAAGGCATCCGAACGCACTGCCGGATGCGGCCAAGTATAACTCAGCACCGCCGCCAGTACGACCAGTAACAGCGCTGCCGCGACCGGTACGAATTCTCCAAGTCGCCCAAGCAGTCCGTCGGGGTGCTTGGCACGCCAATTGAGTCCCGCTACGTCAATGGGCGTATGTTCCATATCGGGGAGATGGTCGATGATCGACGGTGCCAAGTCGCGTGCAAGGCGGTACGGCGCATGGAGTTCGAACATGCGAACGTTAAATCGCTGATGCCGGCGCAATTGCATCGCACAGGTAGCGCAGTCCCCGACGTGCTGCTCGACAAGGAGCCGATCAGAACTCTTCAGTTCCCCATCGATGTATCCTTGAAGCATGCCATCTATTTGAGCGCAGGCTGCCACCTAGATTCTCCTTCAGACGATGAATCCAAATCCGACAATACTTCGCGCAACTGCTTCGAACCTCGCTGCAGGGCGCTCCTAACTTCTTCCCGCGAGTCTCCCGTAAAGGAGACGATTTCGTCGTAACTTAGTTCCTGCAAATATCTTAGGACAACTGTCAATCGATACCGTTCTGGTAGGGTGTCGATGGCCTGTTGGACCCGCTCGAAAACTTCCTTCTTCTCTACCTGACCTCTTGGTCCGGCACGGGCGTCCTCTATCGATAACGTGCGCCGAAAAGGAAGCGGAGTTTCGTTCTTGAGTCGCACGCCGTGACGCCGAAGCCAGTTGGCCGCCGTGCGGCAGGTAATCTCTTTCAGCCAAGGGCCGAAACTTTCGGGTTGCTTCAATTTTTGGAGGCTGCGGTAGGCAGCCATAAACGACTCTTGTGACACATCTTCCGCCGCGCCGTAGCGCCCGACGTAATAAAAAGCCGTCGCGAATACCGCAGACTGGTATTGATTCACCAAGTCGGCATACGCATCGGTGTCGCCAGCAAGGCAACGGGCAACGAGCTGTGCGTCCTCTATACGCATCCGTTCCTTCCCGTGTCAGCGTCCCGAACGCCCACGACCTACAGTCAGGTTGTTATGTGCTATATAGTGGTCAGGATTAGATTTCCGACACATATCGTTCCATAATGGATCCATTTAGCATTTGGAAAGATCACTTGTCGAGGGGTCGCCGCCCAGCCGGAATATCTCCGCGTCTCCATAACCCTCTTCGCGTAATGGCCTTAGGATGTCATTCGCCAAATCGGGGACATAATAATCGAGGTAGGTTCCCGTTCCGGAAATTTCGTAATGCGGGTGCATGCCCGGAATCAAGGCGGCAGTGCCTGGTCGAAGATTCTGCCTGCCCTGACCGGTACTAACCCACATCTCTCCGGCGACGCCAAGAAGCAAACGGAATGAGCGCCCGCCCGTCTCCCGGAGATGAGTCCCCGCCAACTCGATGCGTTCGCCGGCAAAGTAGCGGCACGCACACAATATTTGGGTCGTTGCCGTATTCCGGCGGATCGCCAATGGCTTCGCCGCCCCCATGTGCCTCGAGCGGTAGTCGACCACGCCCAGCGATTTCTCGATATGCAATGTCCTGGGTGTTCCATCGGATTGGACGCGATCCCAATCGTGTATACGATACGTAATGTCGCTATTTTGCTGGATTTCCGACAACAATATGCCAGGGCCAATCGCATGCACTGTGCCTGCTGGAACGAACACCGATGTTCCGCTTGAAACAGGCAGGTTGACGAGTGATGAACCCAAGGTACCGAGCCGTATCGCCGTCCTCAGCGTGGATTCATCGACCTCCGGATGCAGGCCGCAGATAAGCTGGCTTCCGGGCTCGGCCTCGAGTATATGCCACATCTCGCTCTTGCCCACGTCCGATTCGCCGAGGCGCACCGCAGCGGCGTCGTCCGGATGTACTTGGACGGATAAAAATTCAGCGGTGTCCAGAATCTTCAAGAGAAGCGGAAACCGCCCATGCACCGTGAGGCCGGCATAGCTCCCGAGAATCGCCCGGGCGTCTTCCTCTAACAATTCCCTAAGTGTCCGCCCGATAACATGTTCCTGGCCATTCCGGACGGTGCTTATGTGTTGCGGGTGATCGGAGACAAGCCAGGCTTCGCCGACAGGGACACTTGGGGGAATCGGTTTCCCGTAAACGGTTTCAAGTTTCCGTCCGCCCCAGATGCGCTCGGCGTAGAACTCATCGAAGGACAAGGGCCCCAAGTCTCGAATCGCCATCGCATTCCCTTTCGTCAGGCACTCTTCTCGAACGAAAGAATTCCGCCGTGGTGCGCGCTGGCAAGCTGCCCTTCGACCTCGAGCAATTCGAGGTGTCCCACGGCGATGGATAGCCCCATGTGGAGGTTGGGCAGCGGAAGGTCGGGAAACAGGCGCTTGGACACGCGGTAGGGAGTGTTCTCGCCTTCCCGAACAAGCGTGAGTACCTGTTCGGATCGCTTGTCCTGGCGGGAAAGGATACGATCGATGACCGATACATGATCGTCGAACGGCTCCCCGTGGCCGGGAAGGCAATGTCCCAAGTCAAGTTTCCGCGACTTGTGGAGCGACTCGCGATACTCGACCAGGCTCTTCGCGCGGGGCTGTTCTCCCTCGGGACGGCGGAGCAAGGGGTTGGGGTTCGTGTTGGTCAGGATGTGATCTCCGACAATACTAAAACCCCGCTGGGTATCGACGAACAGGGTGTCAGATGGAGAATGTCCGGGTACGAAATGAATGTCATACCCCAGCGCGCGCCCGCCGTCCTCGACGATTTCATCCACGACGAAGGATTCGGCAAGCATCCGGAAACGGTCATAGAGCGAATTGGCTTGGCCGGTAATCTCGTCGGGAACTCCGAACTCGAAGAGGATGTCGACGTAAAACTGTTTGCGCGAGACGCCGCTGTCAGGATCCGCTTCGCCCTGCCGGGCGACATGTGGGTGGCTGTAGGTCTTGGCGCGGGAATTCCGCTGGAGCTCGCCGAGCAGGCCCATGTGGTCGCGGTGGCCGTGGGTGACGATGATGCGCCCGAGGTCGGGGAACGCGATTCCGTGTTCGGCGAGCCGGGACTCGAGCAGCCGTTGCGACTCCTCGCTCTTCAGGCCGGTGTCCACCAAGACCGGCGGATCGCCCTTGAGCAGAAACACGTTTACCGGTCCGACCGGGAAGGGCGTGGGCAGGGGTATCAACTCGATCCCGAGGTCGCGCAGGCGATCCTGAATCGACTGGCCGGTCGCTGCGGGGGTGGACACGGGCGACCGCCCTATATCGCCGGGGTCAGGGTCGACAGATAGAGCTCGACCAACTGGGGACCGAAAAAGAGATGCAGCACCGCGCCTGCGGCAAGGTACGGCCCGAAGGGCAGGTAGTGGCCCGCCGACTCCTCGCCCTCTTTCTTGGGTGTGAGGAGAATCATGGCGATACCGATGATGCTTCCCGCAAAACAGGCGATGATAATGGTCACAATCACGCCCTTGTACCCGAAAAACGTCCCGACCATCGCGATGAGCTTGACGTCTCCGAAGCCCATTCCGCGTTTCCCGAGCAAGAGCAGCGCGGCCTTGTCCAGGAGATATAGGAAGGCCCCGCCCGCGAAGCCCGCAATCATGGCCTCGATGGGGCCGCCAAGAAGTAGCCCCGATTCCGGAAAATACAGGCCCGCGACGGCAAGGGCAACGCCGATGGGGATCCCCGGAAAGGTCACCTCGTTCGGAATCGTCCAGTCGGTCAGATCCACGAAGGTGACCAGCACCATCGAGGCGACGAAGGCCATGTAAATCGGCGTGGCCGCGACCAGTCCAAAACGCCAATAGACGGCGAGGAAAAGCGCGCCGGTAATGGCCTCGACGAGCGGATACTGCCAACTTATCGGGAGGCCGCATTTGCGGCACTTCGCCCCGAGGATGAGCCAACTGAGCATGGGAAGATTGTCGTACCACGCGATGGGCGTCTCGCATTTCGGGCACCGGGAGCGGGGCTTCACCACGGAGAGGCCCTGCGGGATACGATGAACGCAGACGTTTAGGAAGCTGCCCACCATGCTGCCAAGGATGAAGCTGAATACCGCGAGGACCAGCCGTCCTGATTCAGTTAGTTCCACTAGCGACTCCACTCGAGGCCGGATTGGCCGGTATGGTCTCGTTTATCAGGCCGGCCAGCGCATGATCGGCCTGCGAAGACGAGGCCCGCAGGGCCTCGACTACCCGCTCACGGCGGTTGATGGAATGATTCTGTCCCAACTTCCATTTTCCTTCCAAGCGCTTTAGATCGATCTCGAAGGCGACTGTCTGATCCAGCAAGCGGTCGATGTACGCGCTTGACCAGTCGGCTGACCAAGGGTGCGCCATGCCGCCTTCGTAATAGGCCACCGTGTCTTGGACGATCCGCAGGTGATGCGCTCGATCGTTGACAACACGAAACGTCCCGTTTGCGTGGACCGCCACGTAGTTCCACGTCGGGACCACATTCGGCTCGGCGTACCAAGAGGGGGAAATATACCCGTGCGGGCCGGAGAATACCACCATCACGTCAGTTCCATCCGCCGAACGCCATTGGCCATTCTCGCGCGCCATGTGGCCGATGAGGCGGTTTTCGTCGCGCCGGAGAAGCAGGGGAAGATGACTCCCCACCGGCCCGTTCTCATCGTTCGATATCAGGAGCGCGAAACTGTTCGCCTCGATGAATGCGTGGAGCCGGGCCGTATCGTCGACCCGAAATGGCCCTGGGATGTACACGGCTATTCTCCCCAGCCTAGCGGCCCTTGATAGCGTCGGCGAGGGTCTTGGCGAAGGCCCCGACGCGGGCGGGCATGTCGGGCGCGGCACCAAGCTCGCCGATCATCCGCACAAGCGCGCTGCCCACCACGACCCCGTCGGCGTAGGCGGCCACTTCGCGGGCCTGATCGGGCCGCGCGATTCCGAAGCCCACGGCCACCGGCAGTTTGGTGTGTTGCTGGATTCGCGTGACCATCCCGTGGACGGAGGACTCGATGGTCTCGCGCTCGCCGGTGACCCCGGTGCGCGAGACGTAGTAAACGAATCCGGTCGAGGTCCGGGCGATGAGCGCGATACGGTCCTCGGTACTGGTGGGGGCGAGCAAGAAGACCGTCGAAAGTCCCTGGCCTTGGAACGCCGTGCAATACTCGACGGCTTCCTCGGGCGGCAGGTCCACACAAAGTATTCCATCCACGCCCGAAGCCTTTGCGTCCTCGGCGAGGCGATAATGGCCGTACGCCAGCACGGGGTTGTAGTACGTGAACAACACGATGGGAATCTCGGTCTGATTGCGAAGCCCCTTGACCAAGCCGAGGATATCGCGCAACGTCACGTTGTGAAGAAGCGCACGCTGGGCCGCTTCTTGGTTGACGACACCATCGGCCACTGGATCCGAGAACGGCACGCCCAACTCGATGACGTCGGCACCCGCCTTGGCCAACTCCAAGACGATTTGCCCCGTCAACTCGAGGGTCGGGTCCCCGGCGGTGATGAAGGGGATGAAGGCGCGTTCGCCCTTCTCGCGTAAGCCGGCAAATCGCTGTTCAATCCGGTTCATCAAAACGTCTCCCCGGGGAGCAGGAACCGCGCGGCTTGCTGCACGTCTTTGTCGCCGCGTCCCGACATGTTTACCACGACCAAGTCGTCCTTGTTCATCTCTGGAACGATCTTCATCGCATGGGCCAGGGCATGGGCGCTTTCGAGCGCCGGGATGATGCCCTCGAGCCGGCTCACGGCCTGGAAGGCCTCGAGGGCCTCGTCGTCCCCCGCATGGGTGTACTCGATGCGGCCAACGCTCCTGAAGTAGGCGTGCTCGGGGCCGACGCTCGCGTAGTCGAGACCGGCCGATACGCTGTGGGTGCCGAGAATCTGGCCGTTTGGGTCTTGGAGCACGTAGCTCATCGCCCCCTGAAGCATGCCGGGCGAGCCGCCGGCAAACCGCGCCGCGTGTTCGCCGGGGTCCAGGCTTCGTCCCCCGGCCTCGACGCCGATCATGCGAATCGATTCGTCGCGGATGAAATCGTAGAAAAGGCCAATGCTATTGCTGCCGCCGCCCACGCACGCAATCAGGGTGTTGGGCAATCGCCCCTCTTGTTCCAATATCTGTTGGCGCGTCTCGCGCCCGATTATGCTTTGAAAGTCGCGGCAAATCAGGGGGAACGGATGCGGGCCGTGGACCGTGCCGAGCACATAGTGAGTGTGGCCGACGTTGGTGACCCAATCGCGCAGGGCCTCGTTGATGGCGTCCTTGAGGGTCTTGCTGCCGGAAGTGACGGGGACCACTTTGCTCCCAAGGAGACGCATCCGGATGACGTTCAGCTTTTGCCGCTCAATGTCCTCGGAACCCATGTAAACGTCGCATTCAAGGCCGAGCAATGCACAGGCCGTGGCGGTGGCGACGCCGTGCTGGCCCGCGCCGGTCTCGGCGATGATCCGTTTCTTGCCCATTCGCTTGGCCAACAGCACCTGGCCGAGGGCGTTGTTGATCTTGTGCGCCCCGGTGTGCGCCAGGTCTTCACGTTTGAAATAGACCTTGGCCCCGCCGAGATGATGGGTAAACCGTTCGGCGAAGAACAACGGGGTGGGCCGGCCGACATAGGTGGTCTGGTAGCGCCGGAGGGTCTCCTGAAACTCCTCGTCGGCCTTGGCCGCAGCATAAGCCACATCGAGTTCCTCGAGGGCGGGCATCAAGGTCTCGGGGACGAACTTTCCCCCGAAGGCGCCGTAACGCCCGCGCGCATCAGGATACGGATGCTTGCTTGGCGTTTCGGACGAAAAGGCGTATGCGCTCATGATCTTTCTTTCCCGGTGCGGATTCCACACCGCTTGCTGTGTCCACTCCGTGGGGCCGGACGCAGCGGATCGCCTCGGCCACGTTCTCGGGGGTCAGGCCCCCGGCGAGAACGATGGGCCGGCCTGTCTCCACGGCCCTTCGCGCCAGTTCCCAGTCGCCAGTCTGCCCTGTCCCGCCGCGCGCTCCCGGCACCGACGCATCGAGCAGATAGGCCGACGCCCGATACGCGAGCATCGATTCCGGCGCAAAGCCCGCTCCAACGCGAAAGGCCTTGATGGGCCGTTTCGATAACGCCGCGCAAAGTTCGGGGCCTTCCTCGCCGTGCAATTGTACCGTGTCCACGAACCGGAGATATTCCTCGAGCCGCGCAAGCGCCTCGTTGACCGTCACCGCCACGGTGGCGACGAAGGGCGGCAATTGCTCGATGATCTTCATCGCGGCATCGGGATCAATATATCGATTGCGTGCGCGGGCCTCGGCGGCGAAATTAAACCCGAGCGCGTCCGCGCCCGCATCGCAGGCCGCGAGCGCATCGCCAAGGGACGTGATTCCGCAGAGTTTAACTTTCATCCTTGCCCAACAGTTCGCGAACTTTCGCCGCGATGTTCTTGCTCGTCACCAGGGCTTCGCCGACAAGTATTCCGTCGATCCCCCCATCCTCGAGCCGCCGGACGTCGTCCCGGGTGCGGATGGCGCTCTCGCTGACAAGGACGTTTCCGCCCGAGACGATTTTCCGCAGTTCCATCGTGGTATTGAGGTCTTCCTTGAAAGTCGCGAGGTCGCGATTGTTTATCCCGATGATATGCGCGCCGGCCCTGAGCGCCCGCTCGATTTCCGGCGCATCGTGCGTCTCGACCAGCGAGGCCATGCCGAGGGCCTGCGCGATCTGCAAATAGTCCTTGATTTGTTCATCCGACAATATGCGCACTATCAGGAGGATCGCATCGGCCTCGGCGGCGCGGGCCTCGAATATCTGGTATTCGTCGATGATGAATTCCTTGCGGAGGCAGGGCACTCGGACATGCTGGTGTACCGTGGTCAAGTCCGAGAGGCTTCCCTTGAAGTATTCCTGATCCGTCAGGATTGAAATGGCGCGCGCGCCGGATTGCTCGTAGAGCGCGCCCAGCGCGACGGGATCCATGTCCTCGAGAAAAACGCCCTTGCTCGGCGAGGCCCGCTTAATCTCGGCGATGAGGCTGATGCCTTCCTCGCGCAACGCCTGGCGAAAGTCCCTCGGCGGACGAACCTGTTGGATTCGCTCCTCGAGGTGGGCCGAAGGAACAGTCTGCTTGGCATGGTCGACTTCAATCCGCTTGGTCGCGCAAATAGTATCCAGAATCATTCCGGTCGCGTGGCCCTTCCGTTGGTCAGGGCAATCAAGTTGTCGAGTTTCTTCGTGGCCGCCCCGCTATCGATCGATTCCGCCGCCTGCGCCACCGCTTCCTTCCAATCCGTGGCGGCGTCGCCAGCCAAGAGCGCAGCTGCGGCGTTGAATAGCACGATGTCGCGCTTGGGGCCTTTTTCCGCTAACAGCACCGCGCGCAGGATTCGCGCGTTCTCGTCCGCCGCCCCGCCTGCCAGTTCCTCGTGCGCCGCGCCCGGTAGCCCCACTTCTTCCGGCGTGATCTCGTACTCGTGGATCGCGCCGTTCCGCGCCTCGGCCACGAGCGTCGGGCCGCAGAGGGTAAATTCGTCCAAGCCATCGGCCCCCGCAACGACGTAGGCCCGCCGCGTGCCGAGGTTTAGCAGCACTTGCGCCATTGGCTTGATGCGCCGGTAGTCATAAACCCCGAGCACTTGGCCATCGGCCCCGGCGGGATTCGTCAAGGGACCAAGGAGATTGAATACCGTCCGGGTCTTGAGTTCCCCGCGCACGGGCGCGACATGCTTCATCGCCCCGTGGAGGGTCCGTGCAAACAAGAAACCAATGCCCAACTGGTCGATGCACTGTCCCATCAACTCCGGCGATGCATCGAGGTTGACGCCCAGGGCCTCGAGGACATCGGCGCTGCCGCATTTGCTCGATGCGTTGCGGTTGCCGTGCTTGGCCACCGCGACGCCGGCCCCGGCCACGACGAACGCGGCGGTCGTCGAGATGTTGAAGGTCCCGGAATGGTCGCCTCCCGTGCCGCAGGTGTCCACCAAGGGGCGGCGGCGCGTCACGACGGGGGTCGCCATGGCCCGCATGGTCTCGGCAAACCCGGTAATCTCGTCCACCGTCTCCCCCTTCATGCGCAGGGCGATGAGGAGCGCGGCGATCTGGGCGGGGGTCCCCTCCCCTTTCATGAGCTGGGACATCAATTCCGAGGCTTCGACGCATGTGAGATTGCCGAAATCGGCCAATTGCGCTATCGCGTCGGGGATGGTCATCGGGGGATCACGGGGAACGGGTTAAGGTATTGAGGATAAAATAGTTAACATCCGAACTGTATCAACTGCATGGGTTGAAGTCAAGAGGGACTGAGCAAAATGCGACACTCCCCGCCTTGAACTCCGAGCCGTGCTTTGACATGGTGTCTCCCATGAACGAGGAACCTCAATGCCCGACATAGCCCCAGTGTGCCCGGTTTGCGGAAGCCCCCTCAGCGGGGGCCCGGCGAAGCCCTGCCCCGGCTGCGGGTTCGTATCGAACCCGCTCGACGATGGACGCATGGGGAACTTGTTCGCACCCGCCCCGGCGCATTCGCAGCCAAAGGCGAGCCCGATCGCGAAGACACCGCGCGATGTGCTCTTCGAGTCGTTGCGCTGGGGGTTGGGGGCGGCCGTCGTGGGGGCATTGGTACTTTCGCTGGCTGGCCTGGCAATTTGCCTTGGGTTCGGCTTCGACCTGGCGCGCGGATTGCAAGCCGGGGCCCATTTCGGGGCCATCCTCGGCGCCGTCTTCGGGCTCGTGTGGGGCGCCCTCGATTCCCTCGATAGACCGCTGTTGTGGGGCCCCGGAATCGGGGCGGTCGCTTCCGCGCCCATCGGCCTCCTCAACCACGCATTCCTCAAATCGACAACCTTCATGCCCGAAGTGACCCTGTTCGAGTCGATTGTCGTGTGCGTCATGGCCGGCACCATAGGTGGCTTCGCCATCGCCATCTTCAAGCCCGAGGAGTGAAACTTCACGCCGCGCGTGCCCATGTGATATCGTCACGCGAGCGCGACCACCTTGCCGGGAGACACGGAGCCAAACATGGCCGACCGCGAAAAAAAATCGCTTAAGTTCGAGAAATTCGACCCCGTCGTCGTAAGCACCGTGCGCGGCTCGTCGATGATGGACGCCGCCGCCGTCGACGATTTCGGCGATCAAATGATCGCCTACGTCAAGGCAAATCCTGCCGTGTTCTTGATGCTCAACTTCAACCGCGTCGAGTATCTCTCAAGCGCCGCAATCTCGCAACTCATCCGGATCAACGAGGCTGTCAATGCGTCAAATGGAATTCTCCGGCTGTGCGGCCTGTCCAAGCGGATTTACGAAGTCTTCAAGATGACCAACATGCACGAATTCTTCAAGGTCAACCAAGACGAATCGGCCGAGGAGGCCGTCTCAAGGTTCCAACGCACCGCCAAGCGCGACCAGGAAGAGAAGGCCTGGTCCAAGCGAATGGAAAAGAAGTAGTCGCCAGCCCGTACTACCGCTCGGTCGCCTCCAACGATTCGTTCCCCCCTACCCCCGCCGTTCGCGAACTCCACGCGGCCACGCCCAGCGCGATCAACACGAGCAGCGAACTCGCGATGAAGGCCGCGCCCGGCAGATGGATCGGCGCACGCGCCGACGTGAAGTACCCGAACAATTGGGTCGCGAGGATCGGCCCGAGAATCGCCCCATCACGGCTTGGACGCTCATCAACGCCCCCTGCACGCCGCCTTGTTCGTCTGCGGGCACATTCTGCGTAATGAGGGCTTGGAGACTCGGCCCGGCGATGCCCCCGAGGCCCGAGATCACGATGATCGCGTAGATCATCCACCCCTGTGTCGCGAGGCCGTACATCATGTACGTCGCCGAGACGATGGTCAGGCCGACGAACAACGACTTGCGTTCGCCCCACATGCCGACGATGCGTCCCGTCAGGCCGCCCTGCACCACGGCGAACACGATCCCCACCAGCGCGAGCGACAGGCCAATGTCGAGCTCCGTCCACTGGAACCGGTACGTGGCGTAAAGCACCCAGGTCCCCGGCAAGGCGTCGTGCGCGAGCCGATCGAAGGCCATCACGACCGTCAGGCCCAGCACGGCCGGATATTTGCCCAAGACCCCGAGCGCTGAAAGCGGGTTCGCCCGCGCCCACTCGAAGCGCCGCCGCCGTTCCTTCGGGTGCGACTCCGGCAACACGAAATAGCCGTACAGCGCGTTGCACAACGTCAACACCGCCGCGGCCATGAACGGCGCCCGCAGGTCCCAATGCCCCAGCAGGCCGCCAATCACCGGCCCGAGGATGAACCCAATGCCGAAACACGCCCCGATGATCCCGAAGTTCTTCGCCCGGTCCTCCGGCGGGCTGACGTCCGCGATGTAGGCGTTCACCGCCGTGATGTTCGCCCCGGTGATGCTGGCGATTACCCGGCCCAGAAACAACAACCCAAGCGTCGGCGCGAAGGACATCAACACATAATCGAGACCGAAATCATCGTCTGCTGGGAGGCGGACTACCCGAAGGTGTCAACGATCGCTTCGGGAGCCATTTCTATCGACACCCAAGAGCGCCCGGCAGTGCGGGCAGAATTGAACAGCGGTCGGCGAAGAAAGGAGTCCTCCTTTCAGTCGTTGCCAGATGTAGGTCAATTCCTGTCTACAGTGCGGGCAGATTGGAAAGACGTCATCCGGGGCATCCAACACCTTGAATTTCTCAGCCATGGCGCCACCTCAAGTAGATCCAACTGACTTCGACAGCATTACAATAGGCATGGGGCGGCCGCAAACACAAACTTGATGTCCTCGCGCGAGAAGGCAACTCCTGTCTCGATATCGCCGCGAAATTGGCCGAGAATTACCCGCGTCCCCTGCGACATGCGCGGCGCGCCGATACCATGTACAATAGCCCGATAGGCCATGGATTCCACGATGAGCGGTAGTTCCCGAGAGTTCGATTTCCAATTCGCCCACGAGCGATTGACGTGGGCGGTGCATACGCTCATCCTCATCAACGTGCTGGCGCTCGCGGCCCAACTCGTCCTCGACGTCCCCTTCGGGGGCCGCGGCATCCTCGGCGGGCAAGTCGCCGGTTGGTTGGCGTTTTCGCCCTCGGGGTTTGTTCACGGGGCCGTCTGGACCGCGTTCACCTACATGTTCCTGCATTCGGGCCTGATGCACCTGTTTTTCAACATGTTGTCGCTATACTTTTTCGGCCCGGACGTCGAGCGGGCGCTGGGGACGCACCAGTTCTACCGATACTTCGTGCTATGCGGGGCCGGCGGCGTGTTGCTGAATATTCTCCAGTTGTTCTCGGACCCCCACACGCCCATCATCGGCGCGAGCGGGGCGACCCTGGGCGTGTTGGTGGCGTTCGCCATGATCGCGCCGGAACGGCAGATTTTCCTGTTCCCGATCCCGGTGCCCATCAACGCCCGCGCGCTGGTCCTGATCATTGTGGTCATGAATTTCGTCGCGGCGCTTGGGGGGGACTCGGGCACGTCTTGGCTGACGCATTTCGGGGGCATGGGCGTTGGGTATCTCTATATGAAGTACCGGCCGAAATTCACGGCGTGGCAGGACAGCCGCCGCAAGGCGGCGGGGCCGAGCAAGAAGGACATGGACAAGCTCGGCGAAGAAATTAATAACATCCTGAAGTTCCACAACAAAGAACACTAGTAGGACAACCGACTCCCCCCCATGTTCGGACTCCCCGGCCCACAAGAGTTCATGCTCGTAGTCGCCATCATCGCCGTACTGACGATGACGGGACTGTGGCCGCGCATCATCCACGGCTTGCGCGAGTTGCGGGGGGACAACGTCGGGCCGGCCCCGGGGCAATCGCCTGCCATGCCGGACACGGAGTTGTGTTACAAGTTGCTGGGCGTGGCGCCTTCGGCGCCTTGGGCGGAAATCGAGAAGGCCTACAAGACGAAGGCCAAGAAACATCATCCGGACCTGGGCGGCGACGAGGACGCAATGCGGGCGTTGAATGACGCCTACGCCCTTCTCAAGCGGATGCGGAGACCGTAGCCGCCGCGGCGGCCGGGGCGGCGCGGACGGCGACGATGGTCATGTCGTCGAAGGCGTCCTTGCCGTTCATGTGACGCTCGGCATCGCGCTGGAGTTCGGCGAGGATGAGGTCGATCGGGTCGCGGTGCAAGCGCTTGAGCAACTCGAGGATTCGGTCCTCGCCGTAAAGCTCCCGTTGGAAATTCTGGGCGTCGGTCAGCCCGTCGCTATAGCCGACGATGGTGTCGCCCGGATCGAGCTGGATCTCGAATTCGGTGTACTCGAAATCCTCGACGATGCCGAGCGGATAGCCGGCGGCACATTCGAGAAACCGCGCCTCGCCGTTTCGCCCGCTGAGCAACACGGCGGGAGGATGCCCCGCCGAGGCAATTCGGACCGTGTTCTCGCCCGCATCGAAGACCATCGCCAACAACGTGACGAATTTGTGGCTCGCCGCGACGCGCTTGTAGAACTCCGCGTTCGTGCGCCGGAGCAACTCGGCCGGGCCGTGTATCTCGCTGCCGAGCGTGCGCAGGATGCTCGCGCACTCCGTCGTCAACAGGGCCGCGGGCAACCCCTTGCCCGTCGCGTCGCCAATGGCCACGGCGATGCGCCCGTCCCCCATCGGGATATAGTCGAAGAAATCGCCCCCCACCTCGCGGCTCGGCTTGCTCATCCCCGCGAAGCCAAGCCCGGAGATTTCGGGCGCATTTTTCGGCAGGAGCGACTGCTGCACCTCCGACGCAATCCGCATCTCGCTCTCGAGCCGCCCGCGGTGCGTCGTCTCCCGCTCGAGGTCGTGCATGTACTCCTGCAGGGATATCGCCATCGTGTTGTAGGCTTGGGCCAGCCGCTGGAACTCGTCCTTGCGCTTGACGTACAGCCGGTAGTTCAAGTTGCCCTTGGCGAATTCCTGCGCCCCTACCAATAGCGCCATGAGCGGCTTGGACAGGCCGCGGCTGATGAACATGCTCACCACCACGCCAAAAAGCAGCATGATGACCCCCACGAGAACGACGATGACCAATTGGCCCAATATGTCCTGGACATTCTCCGACGTGCGGTGCTGGATAAAGAGCGCATACGGTTCCCCCGTCAATCCGTTGCGAAGCCGCGACACCACCCCCCGGTCCGGCAGCAACCCCATCGTCGAGGTGTCTTGGTCTCCCCGCAGGAACTCCGCGCAAAACCGTACGATGCGCGCCCGAATCTCGTCGTCGTCCGGCCGGTCGTCCTCCCCCACTTCGGCCACCACCATCCCCTCCGTGTTCACCAGCATCAAGCGGCGGAAGTTTTCCAACTGAAAACGTTCAATCAGCGCCTGGAGATCGAAATTGCGCGTGATCAGGCCAAGCGTGTCCGCGCTGGCGCCCACCAGCACAATCCGCCGACTGTCGGTCCCCGGCACGCCCACGTATTTGTACGGCCGGCCATCGAGATCGCGCGGCCGGATTTCCTGGACGATCGGTTCCGCCCCGGCCTCGAGCAGCGGCATGAACGCGCTCGATTGCCCCGTGCCCTCGGGGTCGGCCTTGAACGTAAATCCGATTCCCGAGGTCCCGATATACACCGTCCCGGCCGCATCCGTCACCCACACATCGTCGATCAGCGGGACTTCTTTCCGCCGGCGAGCTTCGTCAACGAGGTGCGCAAGCTTCGAGGAAATCTCCTCCGGCGTGTCGCCGGCGCGCTCTGCGTCGGAGACAATCTCCGACACCATGAGCGCATGGATCACCATCTGCTCGTCGATGTGGCGCACCACCGTCTTTGGGATCGCGATGCCGAACTCGATATTGCGCCCGGAGAGGTCCGCGAGGACACGGCTTGTGTCCTCGTACTGGCTGACGAGGTTCGTGGCGAGCAACCCCACGAGCACGATCGTCATGGCGGCAACCGTGAGGAAGACCAGGTAACTAATCGTGAGGCTGAGCCGCATCCGGAACCGAAGGGCCATCAGGGCGTCGCCCAGGCATCGTCCTCGGCGGCAAGGGCGAGCGCCCGCTCGAATCGTTTGGTCGCCGCCGCGGCGGTGTCGCCGTCGTGGATGACGAAGAGTTTCTCGAGGTTGGTGATCTGGAAGACCTTGCGGATGTCCTTGGACAAGCCGCACAGGCGCACCGATCCTTCGCCCTTACGGACCGCGTCATTGACGCGGAGCAACTCCGTCAACGCCGCGCTGGACATATAGTCCACATGCTCGAAATTCAGCAACAAATTCAATCGGGCCTTGGGCTGCACGTACGCCATCACCTGGTTGCCGAAATCCGCCACGTTCATCGCATCCAACATGTTCGCATCGAACACGGTGCCGACGGCAATCTGGCCCACGGTCTCGAATTTGATTGTCAATTTCGGCGCGCTCATCATCGCTATGACACCTCACAGGCAAAGGTGTTCCGGCTAAACCGCATTTCGAGGCATTTCCCCGCAATGTCGAACGAAACGTCATCCATGTAATGCTTGATTAGGCACACCCCGCGGCCTCCGAGCGTCTCGCAATCGGGCATCGAGACCCCCGTCGGATCGAAGCCCTCCCCCTCGTCCCGAATCCGGATCACGCACCGGCCGTCTTCCTCGGAAATCCCCACGTTCACCATCCTCGCCGGATCGCTCTTGTTCCCGTGCTGCACCGCGTTGACCAGGGCCTCCTCGATGCACAGACGCACGCAGAAACTATGCTCCGCCGTGAACCAATTGTCCTTGACCAAGGCATCGAGCGCCTCGGAAAGAGTACCCCCGATGGCCTGGACTGTGCTTGGAAAATCCTTGGTATATAACGTCCGTGTCATGTGAAGCGGACACTCCCGGGCGACCTATTCCGAATAGAGAATACCATAGACGCCCCGGTCCGGCAAGCGATCGGGAGGGACGCCAGCGGGAGCGGTTCGGACATTGGGCGGGCAACATCGCCGCCGCTGGAGTCAGCCCATGGGCGAGACGCCCATGCCACGGGTTGAAGGAATATCACGTCCCGGGCGTATTCCGTTTCCGGGGCAAGGCCACGAGAGCCGCTATGACGCCGTTCCCAAGGGCGATATAGACCGGGTAGATGGCAATGCGTGCCTCCCAGCGCTCGATGGCGAGCAGATTTATCGCCCCTGCAAACGCAGCAAGAACCCAAGCCAAGCCGTCCTCGCCGCGGGGTTCACGATACGACTTCCGAAGGGTCGGGAGCAGGCCGGCAAAATCGATGCAGAGAAAGCACAATAACGCGGCAAAGGGTGACGACAATGCACTCCAAACAACGGCCCCCAATAGAGCGACCGCGATGCAGTAGCGGTCGAGGCGGGTCCAGCCGCCTTCGCCGTATCGCAACGACACGAGCGCGACTGCGAGTGGCCCGATGACATACGACACGGGGACCCACATCGTGTGCCGGGCGCCGGACTCGTAATAACTCGCGGCGACCAGGCCGCCCACGAGCGTCAGGATCCACCAGGTCGCCCGGTTGGGGCGGGTGCCGCCGCGGAGTATGGCGACGAGGTAGCGCGCGGTGGAGACAAAGGAAACCGCCCCGGCAAGCCAGCCGGCCAATTGGGTCATCTGCATCGTCATCGCCCCTGTTCCTTGCTCCGTCGGTAAGGCTCGCCCCACTCGTTCGAGGCCGCGCCAGTATAGCGGACTCGTTCGGCCGCCATTGCGAAGCCCGCGTCATTTCGCTACGATCCCCATTATGCAGAAAAATCGCCTCGAAGCCTTTAGCGACGGCGTCATCGCCATCATCATCACCATCATGGTCCTCGAAATGAAGGCGCCGCAAGGCACGGACCTCGCCGCGCTGGGATCGATCCTCCCGGTGTTCTTGAGCTACGTGTTGAGCTTCGTCTACGTCGGGATCTACTGGAACAATCACCACCATCTTCTCCACGCGACCCACCGGGTGAATGGCGCGATCATGTGGGCCAACCTGCACCTGCTCTTCTGGCAATCGCTCATTCCCTTCACCACGGCATGGATGGGCGAAAACCATTTTGCCCCGGTGCCGACCGCGCTCTACGGCGCCGTGCTCTTCATGGCCGCCATCGCGTATACGATGCTGCAGTCCGCCATCGTCGCGAGCCAGGGACGCGACTCGATGTTGGCCGGCGCGCTTGGCCGTGACCTCAAGGGGAAGTCCTCGTTGGCGCTTTATCTTGCGGGCATCGGCATGGCCTTCGTGAACCAGTGGCTGGCCGCGGCCATCTACATCTTCGTGGCCCTGATGTGGTTGGTGCCCGACCGGCGCATCGAGCGCATTTCAAAGGGCGAGCGAAACATTCAGAAGTGATTGCTGTCGGTCGTGTATCCGAACTGTAAGACCCGCGTGCTCCCCCCGCGTTCAATCGTTGTACCCGCCCCCCGCGTGCATGGTAGGCTCTAGCCTCGTTGATCCTGTCCGCGAGGAAGTTCGATGAACTTGGTTTTTCTGGGCGTGATGGCCTATGTCGCGTTGCAACTGGCGGTTGGATTCCTCGTCACTCCACGGGTCAAGGACGAGGAAGACTACCTGCTGGCCGGCCGCCGCCTCGGGCTGGGCATCGGAACGATGACAGTCTTCGCGACATGGTTCGGGGCCGAGACCTGCATCGGGGCGGCGGGCGCGGTCTATACCGACGGCTTGTCCGGCAGCCGCGCCGATCCCTTCGGCTACGCGCTGTGCATCCTCTGCATGGGCGTGTTCTTCGCTGCCGCCTTCTGGCGGATGAAGCTCACCACGCCGGGCGATTTCTTCCGCGAGCGCTACGGCGTCGTCGTCGAGAAGATGGCCGTCTTCTTGATGGTCCCGACGTCACTGCTCTGGGGCGCGGCCCAAATTCGCGCCTTCGGCCAGGTCATCGCCGCGACCTCGGAATTTAACGTGGAGTTCGGCATCGTCATCGCCGCGTTGGTCGTCGTGACCTATACCTGCATGGGCGGGCTTTGGGCGGACTCGATCACGGACGTCATCCAAGGCATCGTGTTGATCGCCGGGCTCCTTATCATCGGCGTGGCCGTCGGGATAGACCATGCGGGCGATCCGGGCATACGCGACGCGTTCACCGCCGAACGCCTGAGCTTGTCCGCGCCGGGAGAGCCCTGGTTTGCGCGGCTCGAGGCCTGGTCGATCCCCATCATGGGCTCGCTGGTCGCCCAAGAGTTGATATCGCGCATGCTCGCATCGAAGAGTCCATCCGTGGCGCGAAACGCCTGTTTCGCCGCGTCGGGACTGTATCTGGCGATCGGGTTGATTCCCGTAGTCCTTGGATTGATGGGCCCGGCCTTGGTCCCCAACCTCGAAGACCCGGAACATCTGCTGCCCGCGCTCGCGGAGAAATATCTTTCGCCCTTCCTCTACGTCATTTTCGCCGGGGGCCTCATCTCCGCCATCTTGTCCACGGTCGACAGCAATCTCCTCGCCAGCGCGTCGCTGGTCTCGCACAATGTCATTGTCCCGCTGGCGAAGAATCCGACGGAAAAGTACCGGGTGCGCGCGGCCCGCATCATGGTCGTCATATTCGGAGGTATCGCATACATCATGGCCACCCGGGCCGAGTCGGTCTATGGATTGGTCGAGGAAGCCTCCGCCTTCGGGAGCTCGGGTTTGTTTGTCTCGGTGGCCTTCGGGATCTTTCTCAATCGCGGGGGTGCCTATGCGGCCGGGGCGTCGTTGCTCGCGGGTGTCGGAACCTATGTGACGGTCAGCATCCTCCTCGAAGGTCCCTATCCGTTCCTGTGTTCGCTCGCGGCCTCGGCCATCGCGTTCCTGGCCGTCGCGGCCTTCGAGGAGCCATCCGAATCCGCGCGACGCTTGTTGGTGGCATGCCGACAAACGGGACCCGTTGCGCAGCAAAGTTGATCGTAGACTGAGGGGACTGCCTCCGCCCATTGCGCGGCGGTTTGCGCAATGGGCGGTGGCAGTCCCCGATCTTCACGTCCCCTTGGCGCGATGCTGGCTCGAATTTTCGAAGCAGGTATACTCGACGTTTAATCCACGGAGGTAGTCCCATGAACATTCGAACCTCGTTGGGCCGGCTGGGCGCGTTGTGCGTCCTCGCGGGCTTCACGGCAATCACGGCATGGAGCGCGGACATGAAAGCAGGCGTGGCGAAGGGTCCCATCACGAACGACAAGCCGCTCGTCACCGTGAACGGGCCGGTGTCGACCGGTGTCGAAAAAGACATCATGGCCCGGGTGTTGGTCCTGAACGACGGCGACAATCGTCTCGTGGTCGTGACCTACGACCTGAACTGTCTTGATGTCGCGACCCCATTATTACGCAAGCGCGTGGAGAAAGAACTGGGAATAGACAAATCCCACCTCATCCTCCTCGCCACGCACAACCACAACGCGCCCATCCAGATTAACCCGGACAACTTCGAGTTCGGCCACTGGCTCGCCGACCGCATCTTCGGGCTTATCCAGAAGGCCATCGCGAACGAGCGCGGCCCCGCGAAGGTCGAGCTCGGCTCGGGCAACGGGTACTTCATCTTTAGCCGCGGCAACGCGCCCACCGACTACGAAATCCAGATGCTCCGCGTCATGCACGGCGACAAACCCATCGCGTTGCTGTTCAGCCACGGCACGCACCCCGCCCAATCCTCGGAAGCCAAGATCGGCCCCGGCCATCCGGGATATGCGATGGACGAAGTCGAGGCGGCAATGCCCGGCGTGCAGGCGATGTATCACATGGCCTCGGGGGGCAATCAATTCGTGAAACGCGACAAAACCCTCGATCCGAAACTCCGCGAGGCGCGCAAGAAGGATCAAGACGCCGTGGACGCGGTACTCGAGGAAGCGGCCAAGGCAACGGGTCACGAACTCGCCGAGGCGGCGCTGGCGATCGCCAAGGGCCCCTTCGTCGACGTCACCGGCCCGATCACGAGCTCGATGGAGACGCTCTCGCTGCCCCTGGCGCCGCCGATCTCGAAACAGGAAGCCCTTGAATTGGCCAAGAAGTTTCCCGCCGACCTCGGGTTTGTGGATTATCCCCACGACGATCGCGGGACGAATTGGGTGCGAATGCTGCTCCGCTACTACGAGAAGGACCTTCCCTTCCCGACGAAAACCACAGACATGGTCTGTTCCGACGATACCTACTTGATTCACAACGAAGACAAGGAATTCCTCAAGCGCTACGACAATGCCATCGACGACAC
>CANKTP010000017.1 GCA_947486375.1 Candidatus Hydrogenedentota bacterium
ACCGGCTGGTCGAAATCGGGAGGGTTCTGTTCCGGATCGCCGAAATCGGAACCCGAGAACGCCAGCATCAAGGCAACCATGTCAGATACTTCCTGGTCGGTCTCCGGGTTGAATGCGGGGGACGACAGGAAGGTCACGAGATTGTCCACGGTCCCGTCGTGCAGGAAGCCGAAGCCCGATCGGCTCAAGGTGTGTCCCAAGTCCATGCCGATCTTTTCGTACCCGTTCCGCAAGTGCGGAATCTTGATGGCACGGTTCGTCGAGCCGTCGACAGACACGATGGAAACGTGGTGATTCCCCATCCCGTCAACGGGGAATGGTTGGAACGAGGACCCATTCCAGAACGTGTCCGGTCCATTCCCCAGCGGCAACGTGTGGCAGGTGACGCAGTTGAAGGGGCCATCCTGCCGCATGTCGACCCCAGGCGCCCGGGGCTCCGTTCCCATGTAGAGGCGCAGCCCGCGCTGGGCGTCGCCGTTGGGCATCGCGTCGCCCCGGTTCGTCCCGAAGAAGCCCGTCGAGTACTGGTTCAGGATGGGCACATCCACCGGGAGGGAATTGTCGATCTCCCGATAAGGGTTCGGCGGGAAATGAATCGACGCGAGAAACTCCTTGAACTCCTGCATCTCCCCGGGCGTCAACATCGCGTCGTCGCCTTGGAGTCCCATGAACGCGGGATTGAACTCCTCGATGCCGCGCCGATCTCCCCGCCAATGGAGCGGTTCCTTCCCGATAATGTCCTGAAAGGTTTGCGTCGCCATCGGCCCCTTCATCGGGTGAAACGGCCGGAAGTCGCTCAGTTGGATTCCGAAGCCCAAGTTCTGGTCGAGGTGAGACTTGATGTCGCCCGCCGGATCGCCCAAATCCCACGCCAGCCGGTCCATGCGCGAATCGACATGGCACGATCCGCACGCGATCTGGCCCAGGCCCGAATTCTTGCGCGTGTCGTACACGTGTTTGCGGCCTGTCCGAATCGCCTCCGGCGTGGGGTCGTGGTAGTCGGCGCTCGCGATGATCTCGAGACTCTCCGTGTCGATGGCCGTGACGGTCCCGGCGAACCGGTGCGCGACGTAGAGCCGGTCGCGCGCCTCGTCCAACGCGAGGCCGGTCGGGCCTTCGGCCACCTCGATCGGCTGCGCCGTTTCGCGCGCGCCCGAGGGATCGATCACGATAATATTGTTCGATCCCAACCCTGATACATAGCCGCGGTCGCCCGCAATGTTCCAGACAATGCCCCGGGGATCGCCCACCGACTTGTCGCGCTCCGCCTGGGCGATGGTCGAAGTGAGGTAGTCAAGGTGCGGATTGAGGTCGGAGACCGGGGCGCCTGCCGGTGCAAAGGGATCTACCGTGGCCATCTGGACGCGCAGGAACTTCCCCGTGATGTTCGGCTCGAAGCGCACTTCGTTCGTCGCGTCCGTCCCGATCACGGTGACGGCCCCGGTCGCGGGATTCACCCCAAGCGCCATGCAAATGTTCATCAAGCCCGTGGCGTAGCTCACCTCGCGGGTCGAGGTCTCGATTATGGCGAGGTCGTTGTCGACCACGTCCCAACCCGGTACCCGCCCGCTGTCCGCGGCGTTCGCGCCGCTCACGACGCCGGTCCAGTCCCCCCCGTTATCGTCCATCCAGTTTCCCAGGGCATCGCGTTTCACGATGAGGCCCACCCGGGGAGGAGGAGGCAGGACGGGATTAATTGCGGGAAAAATCTGGCCCCCCGAATTGGGCGGGGGATTCACCCCGCCGTAGGGTCCCGTGTTGCTCACGACGTTCGGCAATAGCGGCGTGATGAAATTGATGAGCCCGCCGCCCAACACCGTCGAACGGTTCCCGGACTCGAATATGGCGACGTATACCTGCTCGCCGTCGGCGCTGACCGCCATCGCCTTCGGCTCTTCGCCAAGAATATCAATGTGACTGACCGCGCCCGCGGCGGGCTGCTCGGGGTCCACGACGAGGATCACGTTCGACTGCGAACAAGAGATGTACGCCATTTCGGGCGTGCCCGCGAAGACGACATCGGCCGGCTCGTCGCCGAAATCCTTCGGGATGCCGGCCGGGAACGTCGATGCGAACGGCAGGGCGCGCGTGTCGACGGTCGCCTTCACCCGCAACGCCGCGGCCAGGTGGTCTTTCTCGTGGAGGGACGATACGTCGATCACGCTCACGGTGTCGGAAACGTGATTGACGACCCAAAGCTCGTTGTCCGAGCGAAAGCGAGCCGATACGGGGTCGACCCCGACGGGGACCGATGCCACGGGGTCAGGAATGCCGGAGGAAACATCGAACAACTCGACGCGCCCATCGGGCGTGTTACACACGGCCAGGAGCGTGCCTCCCGGGCTTAGGTCAATGGGCGACACATGGGGCGTCTCGAAATTGACGAACCCGGCCGCCGCATGGCTTTTAATACAGGGTAAAAATACAGTAAACGCCACGAGCGCCAAACGAAAAGGACCGCAGTATCCGAGCATACCCGAGTATCTCCCTATTGGCTGATGGAACCCCGTGCAAGTGAGTGTACCCCGAGTCGCCGCATAAATCAATCGCATTGGTATAACCGTATATCTGTATAAATATTCAATGTTTGGCATCAAACAATCGAGCCAACGCTCCGCCCCCAGTTCATCTTGACCCGCGTCGCGGGGTCTCCTATCATGCAAGCCTCATCCTCACAGGAGTGATCCATGCCTCATCCCCAATTCGATCGCCGGCGCGTCCGATGCAAGCCCTTGGGCGAACGCAAGAATAAGGTCCGAATCGAGCGGGACCATGTGCCAGTTACCGCCACGCCCGCACCCCTGTCCGAACCCGCCCAAGCCATCGTCGAGGAAACTGCGGAACGGATGCGAGCGGCCCGGGCCGCCGGACGGCCCCGGATGCTCGCCTTCGGCGCCCACACGATCAAGAACGGACTGTCCCCGGTCATCATTCGCCTGATCGAGCAAGGGTGGTTCACGCACCTGGCGACCAACGGGGCCGGCATCATCCACGACTGGGAATTCGCCTACCAAGGGGCAAGTAGCGAAGAGGTCAAGGCCAACGTCGCGCGCGGCGAATTTGGGACCTGGGAGGAAACGGGGTATTACCTCAACCTTGCGCTTGTCATTGGCGCATACGAGGGCCTTGGGTACGGGGAGTCGGTCGGCGCGTTGGTCGAGACCGAGGGCTTGACCGTTCCGCCGGAGGGCGAATTGCTCTCGGCAATCGGGGCCGCGAGCGCGGACCCGGGGCGCGCGGCCGCGGCGGCGGACCTGCTTGGATGCCTCCGCGAGTTTCGGATTCCGCCCGGGCGAATGAATGTGCCCCACCCCTACAAGCGCTTTGGTTTGCAAGCTGCGGCCTATCGTCTCGCGGTCCCGTTCACGGGCCACCCGATGTTCGGGCACGACATCATCTATGTCCATCCGATGAGTCATGGCGCGGCGATCGGGCGCACGGCCGAACGCGATTTCCTCGCCTACGCCGAGGGCGTCGCAAACCTGGACGGGGGCGTTTACCTGTCCATCGGCTCATCGGTCATGTCGCCGATGATCTTCGAGAAGTCGATGTCGATGGCGCAGAACCTTGCCCTCCAGGAAGGCCACCCGCTCGAGCGTCATTACATGGCAATCGTCGACCTGGCGAAGTCGCATTGGGACTGGACCCAGGGCGAGCCGCCGGAGAACAACCCCGACTATTATTTGCGCTACAATAAGACCTTCTCGCGCATGGGCGGCACGATGCGGTATTGCAGTGCCGACAACCGCGATGTCTTGCTGTCCCTGCTCCGCATCCTTGGCTGAGCGGGCCGCTCCGACCGTTCTTCGAGGATCCGATGCCAGAACTTACGCCCGTGGAACAGGAATGCCTCGACGCCTTGCCGGCGCGCCGCCCGGATCTTACCGGGTGCATCGGGCCGTTGCTCGAGCTGCACGACGCGCTGGTTCGTTGTTATGACGGCGGAGGCAAATTGCTCGCCTGCGGCAACGGCGGGAGCAACGCCGACGCGATGCACATAGTGGGCGAATTGTGCAAGAGTTTCGAACGCAAGCGTCCCCTGCCGGATTCCTTTCGCGACGCATTGCAGGGCCTTCCGTGGGGGGACGAACTTGCCGCACACCTCGAGGCGGGCCTCGCCGCGGTTGCCATCGGGTTCAACGGCTCGTTGAAAACCGCTGTCGAGAACGATTCCGCCCTGCGCGACATCGCCTTCGCCCAGGAAGTCTGCGCCCTCGCAAAGCCCGGCGACGTGTTGCTCGCCATCTCGACCTCGGGGAACGCGGCGAATTGCCTGATGGCGATGTCGACCGCAAAGGCCGTCGGTTGCACCACGGTTACGTTGACAGGCCCGCACGGCGGGAAACTCGCGATTCATGCGGACATCGCCGTCAAGGCGCCGGGGGATTCGGTCAAGACCATCCAAGAGGCCCACATTTGCCTCTATCACACCATGTGTTGCCTGATCGAAGCCCACTATTTCCCGGAGAAACGGTGAGGATGCAGTTGCAAACGGCGCTCATCGCACTGGCGGCGATGATGTCCCTGACGCTCTCGCCGCAGGCGTCCACGCTCGCCGGGCACGTGGCGTTGCCGGACGGTTCGCACGCCTCGGGAGCGCGCGTGTTTGTCGAGATGGGGCTCGGGGGCGCGCTGATCGAGTCGACCGCGGGCGACGACGGGGCGTTTCGTTTCGACGGCGTGCGGCCGGGCCGGGCGATCGGGGTCTTCGCCCTGCGCGACGGCCACGGCTTTGGCGGCGCCAGCATCGACCTTGCGATCGCGGAGGACATGGCGGACATCGCCATCCGGCTCGCCCCGGCCGGAGTCATCCACGGGCGGGTACTGAACTACGAGGGAGCCGCGATCCAGGGCGCCCGGGTGACCCGAGTCGCCTTGCCCGGCTCGAAAGTCAGCATTCCCTTCGCGAAACTGGTCCCCTTCGGGTTCGAGGAGCCCAAGAGCGGGGCGGACGGTTCTTTCGCCGTTCCGCTGCTTCCCGAGGGCGCGGTTGCGGACCTGAAGATTGTCCATCCCGAATATGCCCAGGAGGCGGCGGCCGGCATCGCGGTGGGCGAACGCAACGCCCGCGTCACGATGTACCGGGGCGTCGTGGTGACCGGGAACGTGTTGACGCGCGGTGCCAATCGTCCTGTCGCCAACGCCAGCGTGATCATCAGCAAGAGCGACCCGCCCCGGGACACGGTGGCGGCGAAAAGCGGCGGGGACGGATCGTTCACCGTGAGGCTGAAGCCCGGCGCGTACCACTTCGCGGCGATCGCGGATTCGTCGCGCACCCAGGCCGGCCTGCGCCTGCTCATCGGCGGAGATTCGCCTGCCGCCACCGTCGCCTTGTATGTGACCGGCTCGGGAAGGATTCGCGGCGCCGTCAAGGACGCGGCCACGGATGCGCCGGTGAAAGGCGCGCGTGTCACGCTCGATACGGGCGGGCTGCTGTCCGACATTGCCGTCACCGGCCCCACCGGCGAATACGAATTGATTGCCACCGAGGGAGAAAACGTCGTCGGCCTCGAGTCCGCTCCCGGCTACGCCGCGCCGAGTGGCCGGGACCTCAAGGTCGCCGTCGCCGACGGCGCGATTGTCGACATGCCCGCATTCTTCCTGGCCTCGATCCCAACCTATTCGATCGCGATCGAGAGCGAAGACGGCATGCCCGTCCCGGGGGCGGTGGTCTCGATGCTCCGGCCCCAACAATTCGGGTGGAGGTTTGCGGACCGCCAGGGCCGCGTGACGATCGCGCTCGCTTCGCTCCCCGCCGACGGCATCGTCGTGGGATTGGCGGAACACCCCGCGACGCCGCATGGCGCGATATTTTCCGTCGACCGCGCGGCGAGCGACGCCGGGGCCGTGGTGAGACTCCTGCCGTTGACGGCCATCCGGGGCAATGTCGTCGGCGACAACGGCGCGCCCATCGAGGGGGCCCTCGTGGATGGGCGCACCAAACCCGGGAACATTGCGGAGACGCTCATCCTGTGGCGGACCCTTTCCGGCCGCGACGGCACGTTTCAATGGAGCGGTGTCGTGCCGCACCTGCCTCAATATTGCGTCGCCTCCACGCCGGGGACCGCCGGCATCGAGGCCCCCTCGGGCGTTTCGGACTCCTTCATCACGGACTTCGATCCCGGGGAGGACTTGGGGAGCATCGTTGTCCCCCGCGGAACGGACTCGGTGTCGCTGGCCGGCAGGCGGCTGAAATGTTTCGATGCGCCCGTCCTCTGCGGGAATCCCCCGGACGCGAAGGCGCTGCGAGGCCGCCCCGCGCTGGCGGTGTATTGCAGCCCCGCCGAGTTCGGCTATGTCCGCGACGCATTGTGCGAGGCGATAAGGAGCGGACCCTTGTCGCAAATCGCCATCGCCCTCGTGACGCCGGGCCCGGTCGAATGCGGGGAGACGCCGTTCCCAGTCCTTGAGGGAAAGGCTCCCGGCGGCGCGCGCACCTACCTGACCAACGGGGATGGCGATGTGGTGCTCGAGACCTTCGGATTGCCCCCGTTGCACGCGATCCAATCGGCGCTTTCGGCGAAATGAAAGGCCCTTGGCTTTGTGCGGCCCGCGCCGCGGCGATCGCCGCCGGACCCGTCATGGCGTCCGCCGCCTACGACGTTGCCGGAATCGTCCAAGACTCGTCGGGCAACGCCGTGCCAGCGGCCTCCGTGTGGCTCAGCCAGGATCGCAATGTCCGGGTGGCCACGGCGAACGAACGGGGCCGCTTCGAGTTCGACCGCCTCGACGTGGGCCCGGCGACCATCGTGGCCTTCAAGGATGGGTTTTCCGTCGGGGGACTCGAGGGACAAATCGTCGGCACGAGCAATGTCTACGTCACCCTTTTCGAACCGGACACCCTGACGTTGAAGGTACTCGACCCGCGCGCGGCTCCCCTGGCCGGGGCGCGCGTCAAGGGGCTCCAAATCAACGACGCCTTTTTTGTCGACGTCGACGATCTTGTCGGCCATGGATTTCCGTCGGAACGAAGCGGCGAGGACGGAATGCTCCATATCCCGCACATGCCCAAGGACGGTTTCGTGCGCCCAATCGTCGCACACCGCGATTTTGCGGAGTATCGTTCGCCGACGTTACCGGTGGGCGAGACGGTGCCCATTCGTCTTGGCGACGGGGTCAAGCTCCGGGGACGAGTTAGGAACAGCGCGGGCGCGGGCGTTGCGCGGGCCCGGGTTTCCGTATTCCGGGCGACCGGCGGGGGACAGACAGAATTTGCCGAGGTGCTTACCGGGCCGGAAGGGTTCTACACGGCCTCGGTCCCCCCGGGGGACTACTACGTGACGGCGCGGCATCTCGACCATGCGATACCCGATGCGCGATCGATCACATGTCCCGCCGGGACCGAGGAGGCGATTCTCGATATCGCGCTTCTTCCGCCGCACCGGATTTCCGGCAGGGCCCTGACGCAAGCCGGCGAACCGCTTGCCGGGGTGCGCGCGTCTTACATTGCCCGCGGCACGGTCTTCGCCGAGGCATGGAGCGACGTGCTAGGGAATTTCCGCCTCACGGTGTCCGACGGCTCGGGCACGATCAGCCTCTCTCCGCCCAGGCGATTCTGTGTCGTGGGCGATGCGGACATCGAGTTCGAGACGCGGGGCGCCGAGGACCTCGATATGGGCGAGGTACGCTTCACGCCCCTCCCCGAGATTTCGGGCACGATTGATCCCGGGGACAACGCCGCGAAGGACAGGGTGCTTGTGTCCACCCGGAACATTAATCCGCCCCAATGGGCCGTCACCGATCCGGAAGGCCGATTCTCCATTGCCTTGGAATTTATGCCCCCGGGGGGCGCCGTCGAGCTTCGCGCCGAGCACGCCGACCGTTTCATGCGTGCCGACATGGAGTTCTCGATTCCGAAGGCCAAGCCGCTCGAATCCCGGCTCAAGGCATTCGAACCGGACATCCGCGCCGCGCGCGAGGGCATGCCGAACAAACTGGGGCACCTCGTGGGCGACCCCGCGCCGGAATGGTCTTGTGGAGACTGGTACAACCTGACGCCACCCAACGAGCCACCGCCTTCGCTCGCCTCGCTGCGCGGCAAGGTCGTCGTGTTGACGTTTTGGGGGGGCTTTGCGAATATCGGTTCCTCGTCATACCCGATGGAAGAACTACGGGCATTGTATTCCCTACTCCGTTCATCGACGGATATGGCCTTCGTGGGGATTCACGATGCGGGCGTCACCGTGGAGGAGGCGGCCCAGTACGTGGCCGATGCCCGCCTCGAGTTTCCCGTCGGACGCGACGCCGAAGGCTCCCCGACATTCGACCAATACAGCATCAACGTGATTCCCCAGACGGTGCTCATCGACCGCGAGGGACGCCTCGCGCATTTCGACCTCGACGGAAGATTGCTCGAATTGATCAAGGACCTTGTCCGCCGGAAGTAACGCGGAATTACTTCGCCCACGGGGCCTCGGCCGAAATGTTCCATACTTCCGGGCGCGGGAAAATCGCGGCGTCGCGATGTCCGTCGCGCGCGAACCGCTCATTCCTCGGCAAGACCGTACTTCTGCAAGCGGTAGCGCAAGGACCGCGCCGTCAGCCCGAGCATTTCCGCGGCCCGCTTTTGAGAGTGGCGCGACACCGCGAGGGCCTGGTTGATCAGGTCGATCTCGATGTTCGCGATAAGTCCCTCGAGGTCGACCCCGCCCTGGGGCAAGCGGGACATTTCCGCGGCCGGGGGCGCGACCGACCGCACCACATTCTTCGGCAAGTCTTGGGGCCTGACAAGGTCTCCCGAACACAACGCCACGGCGTGCTCGATGGCGTTCCGAAGTTCGCGCACGTTTCCGGGCCAGTCGTAACCGCCGAGAAGGGTAAGCGTCTCCTCGTGGATCGCCGGCGGCACCCGTTTCATGCTGCGAGAGGACTCGGCGAGGAAATGCCGCGCCAAGACAGGAATGTCGTCCTCGCGCTCGCGCAATGGGGGGACGGTAATCGGGATGACGTTGAGGCGATAATATAGGTCTTCGCGAAATCGGGCCTCCCGCACCATGAGCTCGAGGTCGCGGTTCGTCGCCGACACGATGCGCACGTCTACTTTTACCGGGCTCGTCGAACCCACGGCCATGATCACCCCGTTGTCCAGCACCCGCAACAGCCGGACCTGCAGGGTCAACGGAAGCTCGCCTATCTCGTCGAGGAACAGCGTCCCCCCGTCCGCCACGACGAACAGCCCTTCCTTGTTCTCCGTCGCGCCCGTAAACGCGCCCTTGCGGTGGCCGAACAATTCGCTCTCGAGGAGGTTTTCGGGAATGCTCCCGCAGTTGATTGCCACGAAGGGTTTTTCCGAACGGCCGCTAAGCTGGTGAATGCCCCGCGCGACCAGTTCCTTTCCCGTGCCGCTTTCGCCGTGAATGGCGATGGTGCTGGGCAGGGACGCTAATTGCCGGATCATGCCCCGAATTCGCCCCATGGCGGCGCTCGTGCCGACCATGTTGTCGAGCTGGCCGTGCCGCGCTTGTTCCTTGCGGAGCGCGGCGTTCTCGCGCTTCAGGTCGCGCTGTTCGATCGCCCGCCGGACGAGCATGCGGATTTCGTCGTTCTTGAAGGGCTTGAGGACATAGTCTGCCGCGCCGAGTTTCATGGCCTCGATGGCGGTCTCGACGGATCCATGGGCGGTCATCATGATGGCCGGGGTGCCCGGCGCGTGCGCGTGAATCCACGACATCAGGGTCATTCCTGCCTTGCGGTCGCTTCCCATGCGCAGATCGGTGAGCACCGCGTCGAATGCCGCTTGCTCGATGGCGGTGCATGCCTCGACGACAGACCCGACCGCGACCACCTCGTACCCGTCGTTCTGGAGCAGGATGATCATCAAGTCGCGCATGCTCGCCTCGTCGTCCACGACGAGCACGCGGAGGGCGTGCCTCATGGCGCACGTTCCTTCGTCTGGGCCTGCGGAAGCTGGACTACCATCGAGCATCCGCCTCCCTTGCGCGACGACGCCCGAATCGTGCCGTCGTGCGCCGTCAGGATGCGCGCACACACCGCCAAGCCCATCCCTACGCCGGAGTCCTTCGTCGTGAAGAACGGCTCGAAGATGCGCGCCACCTGGTCCGGCGGAATCCCGGGGCCTTCGTCGTCGAAACGAATCTCGATGGGACCGGGCGTCCGCACCACGGTCAACAACAGGACGCCCTTGTCCTCCATTGCCTCGAGCGCATTCTTCCCGAGATTCACGAAGACCTGCTTGATCTGCGACGGATCGGCCGACACCATGCACGGGACTTCCGGCAAATCCAACTTCGTGCGCAGCGCGTCGAGCCGGTCGAAATCGCGTTCCAGGAGGACACTCACCTCGCGCACCATGTCACGCACGTCGAAGACCTCGCGCTTGATGTCGGGCTCGCGCGCAAAATCCAGGAACCCGGAGACGATATTGTTGAGGTGATCGGCCTCGCGCACCGCGATCGAGCGCAATGCCGCCTCCTGGCCGGTCGCGGCGGAGGTCCGCGAAAGTTCGTCCACCGCCCCGCGAATCACCGCGACCGGGTTCCGGATTTCATGGGCTAGGCCGGCGGCGAGTTCGCCCACCACCGCGAGACGGTCCTGCCGCCGCATCTCCTGCCGCAGCTCGTCCATCAGCGTCAAGTCGGTAAACGACGCGATGATGCCCTGGAGGTTCCCCTGCGCATCCCGCATCCGGTTCGTCGTCAAGCCCAGCAACCGGCTGTCCTGCGGGCCGATCCGCGCCCGGAATTCGTAACTGGAATAATCCGTGTCCGAAAGCAGCGCCGTGACCACCGGGCACTCCCCGCCCGAATCCGCGCCCAGGACGTCGGAGACGTGCCGGCCGAGGGCGAATTCGTCCGTGACATCGAGGATTTGCGAGGCCGCCTTGTTCTGGAGCAACACCGTGCCGAAGGCGTCCGTGATCAGGAAACCGCTATTCATGTTGTCGAGTATGTCCCGCTGAAATCGTTGCATCCGGGTCAGCCGCTGGTTCCAGTACCCCGAGATAAACGCGGTCAGGTAAAACGCCAGGGCTTGGACAAGGA
Organism: Candidatus Hydrogenedentota bacterium; assembly: GCA_947486375.1. Taxonomy (GTDB): domain Bacteria; phylum Hydrogenedentota; class Hydrogenedentia; order Hydrogenedentales; genus CANKTP01. The sequence goes on from CANKTP010000017.1 coordinate 11,001, forward strand.
AGTTGTACCACAGTTCGAGGTTGCCGCGGGCCGGCGGAACGACCGCGTACGCGACGACCTGGTACAGCATGAACGCGGAGGCCGTCGTCGCAATGACGAAGCCCTGGCCCAGCCCGAGCAACAGCCCCGTCTCGAGCACGACAATCACGAACATGAAGGTGAAGAAGCTGTCCGCGCCCTGCGTGTACGCGATGGTGCCGGCGACGCCGGCAAAGTCGATTGCCACCTGGGTCCAGTTTTGCCGGACATCCAAGGCCCCCACCGAGAAAAGCGAGCGAACGTACCAAAGGCTCGTGACCAGGCCCACCCCGAGAAGGGCGAACACCAAGTACGATATCCCCTCGGGCCCCCGCGCGGGACCGAACAAAAAAGCCCCGACGATTAAGAAAAGAAGGACGCCCGTCCGGGCCACTCCCACGTACCGGAGCCAGCTTTCGGCGCCGTCGTAGGCGGGCCGAAACCCCTCGCCGCTCATGGTCCCGTCTTCCCCGTGCGGGAGTGCGGCGCCAGGGGCAACGTCAGACCGAGCCGCCCTTGTCGATCAGGCGTTGCAGGCCTTCCGTATTCGAGCTCCGCTTGAGCGCCATGTCCATCGAGATGATGTTCCGCCGCATCAGGCGGTACAGCGACTGGTTCATGGTCATCATTCCCTCACCGGCGCCGATTTCGATCATCGACGGGATTTGCTCGAGTTTTTCCGACCGGATCAGCGCCCGGATGGCGGGATTGGGGATCATGACTTCCATCGCCATGACGCGGCCCTGGCCGTCGGCGCGCGGAATGAGCTGCTGGACGCATACGCCCTCAAGGACGAAGGACAATTGGGTGCGGATTTGATCCTGCTGGCCGTCGGGGAACACGTCGATGATGCGGTTCATCGTCTGCACCGCGTCGTTCGTGTGCAGCGTCGCGAACGCCAAATGCCCGGTCTCCGCCACCGTAAGCGCCGACATGATCGTCTCGCGGTCGCGCATTTCCCCGATGAGGATAACGTCGGGGTCCTGCCGCAGCACGCGCTTGAGGGCGGCCTCGAAGGAATTCGTGTCCGCGTGGAGCTCCCGCTGGTTGATCACGGCCCGCTTGTGCCGGTGCAGGAACTCGATCGGGTCCTCGACCGTGATGATGTGCACCGGCCGCTCATTGTTGATCTTGTCGACGATCGCCGCGAGGGTCGTCGATTTACCCGAACCCGTGGGGCCGCACACCAGCACCAGGCCGTTCGGGCGATAGGCGAAATCCGCGATGGCGCGCGGAAGACCCAGTTCCTCGAAGGGTTTAATCTCGAACGGGATCGCGCGGAACGCCCCGACCACCGATCCCCGGTCGCGATACACATTCAGGCGGAACCGGCTCAGGTTGTCGATGCCGAAGGAAAGATCGCATTCCTTCTCGGACTCGAACTCCGCCACCTGGTCCTCGTTCATCACGCTATAGACCAGTTCCTGGGAATCCTCGGGCTTCAACGAGGGGTATCCCTGCAACGGCTCGCAGTGTCCGTGCAGCCGGATCACCGGGGGCGCCCCGACGACGATATGCAAGTCGCTGGCCCCCATCTTGATCATCTTCGTCAACAGTTCCTTTATGTTCAGATCTGCCATGACGTTCCCTCGTTGGATTACACGTTGTCCGATGCGGTGATTCGCAGGACTTCCTCGATGGTGGTGATTCCCCGGGCCGCCTTCGATAGGGCGTTCTGGCGGAGAGACCTCATGCCGCACTCGAGCGCCACTTCCTTGATCTGCGAGGACGACGCACGTCCAAGGATTAGTTTCTCGAGTTCCGGAAAGTTCGGCATCGCCTCGATGACCGCCACCCGGCCCTTGTACCCGGTTTCCTTGCATTTGCCGCAGCCGCGCGCCCGGATAAACTGCGGTGTGTCGTCGTATGTGTCGGAGCGAAACTGCACGCGCTGCAACACATCGTCCGGGACCTTCACCGGCTCCTTGCAATCCGCGCAGGCCCGCCGCAACAGGCGCTGGGCGGCCGCAAGGACCACGGAGGACTGGATCAGGAAGGGCTCGAGGTCCATGTCGCAGAGACGGGTGAACACACTCGCGGCGTCGTTCGTGTGCAGCGTGCTCAACACCAAGTGCCCCGTGAGCGCCGCCTTCACCGCGACATCGGCGGTTTCCGCGTCGCGGATTTCGCCCACCATGACCACGTCCGGGTCCTGCCGCAGGATTTGGCGCAGGGCGGCGGCGAACGTCATGCCGATTTCGGCATGGGTCTGCACCTGGTTCACGCCGAATAGCTCGTACTCGACCGGGTCCTCGACCGTGACCACGTTCTCGGTGACCTGGTTGAGCTTGTGCAGCGCGCTGTAAAGCGTGGTCGTCTTGCCCGAGCCCGTGGGCCCGGTCATCAATAGCATCCCGTAGGGACTCACGAGGGCCTCGCGGAAGGCCTCCATGGGCTGGGTCTCGAAGCCGAGCTTCTCGATGTCGAGCGTCAGGTTGCCCTTGTCGAGCACGCGCATCACGATCTTTTCCCCGTAATAGCAAGGAAGGATAGCGGTGCGGAAATCGATCTCGCGGCCCTTGTATTTGATCCGGAACCGTCCGTCCTGCGGAAGCCGGTGCTCGGAAATGTCCAGGCTCGCCATGATCTTGATGCGCGAAACGAGCGCCGAATAAATGTTGCGCGGCGGGGCTTTTGTCTCCTCGAGCTTGCCGTCGACCCGGTAGCGGATGCGCACCACTTTCTCGAACGGCTCGACATGGATGTCGCTCGCCCCGGCCTCGAGCCCATTGAGCAAGATCAGGTTCACCAGGCGGATGACCGGGGCGTCCTCGGCATCCGTTTTCATCTGGGCGATGTCGTTGACTTCCTGGCCTTCCTTGACGTTCTCGACGTTGTCGGCCGCGCTATCGCCCACCAGTTCGTTATACAACTCGACGCCGCGCTTGCCCGCGCCGTAATGTTTCTCGATCGTCGCCATCAATTCCGACTGGACCGCCACCACCGGCTCGATCTCGAAACGCGTCAGCATGCGCAGGTCGTCGAGGGCCATGATGTTGAGCGGGTCCGCCATCGCCAGCGTCAAGACGTCGCCCGTGACGGAGACCGGGAGCATCTGGTACTGCCTCGCGAGCCCCTCGGGGACCTCGTTGAGCACTTCCTGCGGGATGTTGTAGTGGGCCACGCGAATGTGGGGAATGCCGAGCTGCTCGCTCAACGTCACCACGAGGTCTTCCTCATCGAGGTATTTCTTCTCGACCAGGATCGACGCCAAGCTGGCCCCGGACTTGCGCTGGATGGCAATGCACTCGACAAGCTGCTCCTCAGTAATGAGGTTTTGCTCCCGCAGCACATCGCCCAAGCGCTTCTTGGCAATTTTTGTCGCCAACCAATACTCCCTGACGCATCCTTCGCGTCTGCCCGGGACGGGCGTTCCAATAGAACAGGCCGCAAGGGACTGGTGGACGCCCGGGCTGGGCGAAAGATACCCCAGCGCGAACGCTGTTCCAAGCGTCACCAACTTCGCCGTCCGGGAAGCGGAATGCAAACAAAGCCCCGTCGTCGAAAATAAGTAATCCATCCACCGGCGGCGCACGAATCACTTCGACGACCGAATCCTAACAAGGATTTCGCCGAATTGTCAAGCCGATGATCGCTCTAACCCTATGGCTCACAACTAATTGAGGGCCATTTTTGGGCGATTATGGCGAACCCCCGAACGTGCCCGCCATCGAATTCCCCTATCGCCGTGCGATAGCGTCCGTCGCGTCCGCGATCGCGTGGCGCACGGATCGGCGTATCAGGTCGCCCAATTGTTCGGCCGTCATCGCCGTCACCATCGTCTGACGGTCGGCCAACGCTTGCTGGATTTTGGATAGGAGTGTCTCGGCCATCCCGTCGGTCGCGGATTCCAACGCCTGCGTCAAGATTGGCCCGACCCGGCCGCTTACCGTCCACGAGTTCTCCCCGAGGCGCGCCAATTCCCCGGCGAGCCCATCGGCGATGCGATCCAGCACGGGGGCGATGGCCGCCGAAACCACATACTGTATTGTCGCGGCAAAAGCCTCCGGCGCGGGCATTCCCGAAACGGCGACGGATTCTACTTCCTCGACGATCGGTTCCGGTCGGTTGCCTGGAGGCGGCTCGACCGGCGTAAGCTTCTTTTTGGACGATGCGGCCGGGGCGCTAAGTCCGAAATCCGCCAGCGAGACCTCTTGGGCGTCTGTTGGGGCCTTGATTTGCTCCGGGAAAAATTTCCGCATTGCGGTTTCGTAGTGCTGCCAACTACATAAGATGGGCTTGATTCGAAGGGCCGGACAGGCGGCCCGGACCCGCTCGAGCGCCTCGGAGTCGAGCGGATCGACCATCGCCACGGTCAGTATGGACCCCATCCGATCGATGGGTAGGAGCCAGTGGCTGATACAAATTTCCTTCGGGACGAGCGTGAACAGCTCGGGGCTGATCTGGTAATCCATCAGGCTGATATGCGGAATCTTACAGCGTTTTACCAGGAACGAGATAAGGTCGTCTTGGCGGATATAGCCCAATTCCACCAAAATCTTTCCAAGAAGTCCCCCCTGCTCCCTCTTGCGGGCCACCGCCTCCTTCATCTGCCCCGGAGAGACCAAGCCCGCCTCGAGCAAGATGGAGCCCAACCGCTCGGCCGAAGATTCTGGGGAAATGTCGGTTTGCATGAGACCTTGAATGGCGCGAAAACACGTTTCCGAATGATACCATGCCACCTGCGGATGCGGCAATTCCAGATCTCGCCGCCATCCCATCCGGGTAAATGAGGCCCGCTCGAAACCATAATTCATGAACGTCTCCGCCGTGGCGGGCCATTGCCGGCACGTCCGCGGATCGTATAGGAGAGGCAAATGGGAACCAGTTTGACCGGCCGCATATGGCCGATTCCGAAAATCGAGTATTGCCCTGCGAGCCAGTGGCGCGAGTCGAGGTCCGCCGCGCTCGTCTACAGCCGCGCGGCATGGGAGGCGGTCGGCCCGGCACTGCGCGGGATACATGTTGTTGCGCGGGCGGAGGCGATCGAGGCCACGGAAGCGCATTGGGACAGCCTGGCCGAGGAACTCCGGGGAGAGGTCGTGTACGCCGTTGGGGGCGGTCTGGCCGTCGATGCGGCCAAATACGTCGCGGTCCGGAGAAATCTTCCCCTGATATGCATCCCCACTGCCCTTTCCGTCGACGCCTTCCTGACCTGGGCGTCTGGGGTGCGGCGTGCCGATTGCGTCCGCTACATCGAGACCAAGCCGCCGGACCTCCTGGTCGTTGACCTCGACCTCATCGCGGCGAGCCCGCCGCGCGTGCGCGCGGCGGGCATATGCGACGTCTTGTCGATCGCCACGGGATGCGCAGACTGGGAGTATGCCCACGCGGCCGGAAAGAACCCGAGTCACGCGCCGTACATTCCTTATGTCGCCGACGTGGCCAGGGGCATCTTGCGCGGGGCCCTCGAGTGCGCCGAGGCCGCCGGAAGGGGAGACACGGCCGGGCTGAAACAGTTGCTCGACTGCCTCGCCCTCGAGGTGCAACTGTGCAACCTCATCGGTCATTCGCGGCCCGAGGAGGGGAGCGAGCACTATTTCGCCTACGCCGTCGAGAATATCCTGGGCAAAGGGCTCCCGCATGGCGACCTGGTCGGGCCCGGTATCCTATACATGGCGCGTGCGCTCGGAATCGATCCGTGCCCGCTGGAACGCGCGATGTGCGATTGCGCGGTACCCCTGTCCAATATCCCCGCCGATGCCGTCCGGGCAACACTCGAGTCGCTGCCCGATTATTGCCGGAGAAATGAACTTGCACACGGAATCGCCCACGATCTGGATCCGTCGCGGATTGGGGCCCTTTTGTCGTGAGCGGCGCGGCCAGGCGGGTCCATCGCGAACCGACTGCCCGGCAGGACGCGCGCGGCGGAGGGGAATGTGAATGAACAATCGCATTGAACGGCACGCGGAGCGGCACACCGAACAAGCCATCGCTCAACGCCTGGCCGCCGCCACGCGCCACAGCTACCTGGGCGATTTCGTCCTCGGCGCCGTCGACGGGACCGTCACGACCTTCGCCGTCGTCACGGGGGTTGCCGGGGCGCATCTCCCCGCACCCGTCGCGATCGTCCTCGGCCTCGCCAACGTGCTCGCGGACGGCTTCAGCATGGCGGCGGGCAACTACCTCAAGACCAAGTCGGACCATGACGTCGTCGAGAGGGCACGCCGGCGCGAGGAACGCGAAATCGAGCGGTACCCCGAGGGCGAGCGGGAGGAAATTCGCCAAATATTCCGGGGCAAGGGCTTCGACGGGGAGTTACTCGAGCATATAATCGCGACGATCACGGAGAACCGCAAACAGTGGGTGGACACGATGCTGACGGAGGAACTTGGGCTGCAATTGGTGCCGCCCTCGCCGGCCAAGGCCGGGGCCGTCACGTTCCTCGCGTTCGTCACGACCGGACTCGTCCCGATTTTCCCGTTGTTCTGGACCAGCGTCGCCGGCGAGGAGGCCACATTCTATGCCAGTATCGCGGCCACCGCCGTGACCTTCGTCCTGATCGGCGCTTTCAAGGGGAGGGTCCTCCATCATTCGGTCGTCGCGTCCGCACTCGAGACCTTGGCCGTCGGCGGGAGCGCGGCGGCATTGTCGTATCTCGCGGGGTCCGTCCTCGAAAGGTTGGTCTCGGCCTGAGTTTCCCGGTCGCCCCAAGGGAGTCCAGAATCCGCTTGTCAAACGGACTCCGACGGCTTATACTAAACGAGTCCAAGCATTTCAGGAGGGAGAGCGACCTATGACGGCGTTTACTTATGCGGCCCGTAGCCGTGATGGCAAGACCCAGAAAGGCACCTTGACCGCCGAGAGCCGCCAAGCGGTCATCCAGACCCTGCAGGCGCGGGGCTTGACGCCCGACCCGGCGTCGATCAAGGAAAAAGGCAAGGCGGGGGCCCCGGCCGTCGCGAAGGGAAACAAACGCGTCAAGCAACAAGACTTGTTGCTCTTTACCCGACAGATGGCCACGATGGTCAACGCGGGCCTCCCCCTGTTGCAAAGCTTGGATATCCTCGCCGAACAAGCGGACGACGCGAACTTCGCGGCCGTCATCAGGGGAATCGCCCAGAACGTCGAGGGCGGCGAGACATTTTCCGAGGCGCTGCGCAAATTTCCAAAGGCCTATCCGGACTTGTACGTGAGTATGGTTCGCGCGGGCGAAGCGGGCGGCGATCTCGATGGCGTACTGCTCCAATTGGCGGACTACCTCGAATCGACCGCCGAGTTGAAGCGCAAGATCAAGTCCGCGATGACCTATCCCACGGTCGCCTTCGGGCTCATCCTGTTGATGGCCGCCGGTCTCATCCTGTTCGTCGTTCCCCGGTTCGCGGCAATTTTCACCGAACTGGGCGCCGAGCTACCGGCACCCACCAAGTTTCTCATCCTGATCAGCAACACCGCCCAGTCATGGCGGGCCCTGGTCGTCGTCGCGGCGATGATTGGGACCGTGATGCTGGTTCGAGCGTACGGGGCCACCGAGACCGGCCGCTACAACTTGGATGCGCTGAAGCTCCGCTTGCCCATCTTCGGGCGGATTTTGCGCAAGGTCGCCGTTAGCCGTTTTACGCGGACGCTCTCGACCCTCACCCGGAGCGGCGTCGCCATTCTCCAAGCGATGGAAATTGTCGAGCGCACCGCCGGCAATGAAGTATTCGCCAAGGCAATCCGCGAGGCGGGCGACAGCGTGCGCAACGGCGAGACCCTTGCCGACCCGCTCGCCCGGAGCGGCGAGTTTCCCCCAATGGTCACCCGGATGATCGGCGTCGGGGAAAAAACCGGCGCACTCGAGGTAATGCTCGAGAAGATATCCGACTTTTACGATTCCGAGGTCAAGGCAATGGTCGAGGGAATGACCAGCCTTATCGAGCCCCTGCTGATTGCGTTCATGGGCACGATTGTCGGCGGCATCGTCATCGCCCTCTTCATGCCGATCATGAACCTGTCGAGTATCGTCAACCAGTAATCGTTCGATTTCTCAGGCTTGGCCGGGCGGATACGGAGGAACGTTTCCGCCCGGTCGTCGTGTTTTTTGCACCCCCACGCCGGCGAAGATTCGACCAATCGGCTAAGCGATTGTGTCCAGGCTCCTACCGCCGATCAAGCCCATATTTGTCAATGTAGCGGCGTATCGCCGAATAGCCGATGCCGAGGGCTTCGGCGGCGTTCCGCCGGTTCCATTTATGCTGTTCGAGGGCGCGGCGGACTTCCTCCGGCTCGGGGACCCGTCGCGGTGGCCGGTCGATTTCCACCGTCCTTGGCTCCGCCGCCGAGGCCGCCATGGGCGGATCCGTCGAGTGCGTTGTATGCGGACGATGCAAGAGTTCCATTGTCGTTTTCCCGAGCGCCACCCATCGCTTGATCGTGCTTTCGAGCTCCCTCACGTTTCCGGGCCACGAATAATTCGACAGCGCGTTGATGTCCTCCGCCGAAACCTCGGGCAGCCGTGCCGCGTATTGGCTGTGTTTCGTCAGGAAATGGTGGACAAGCAGCGGAATGTCCTCGCGGCGCTCGGACAGTGGAGGCGCCCAGATATACACTTCATTCAGGCGAAAAAACAGATCGTCCCGGAATCCCCCCGTCGCGATCTTCTCCTCGAGGTTCGCGTTGGTCGCCGCCACGATTTGAACATCCACCCTCACGGGGGCGCCGCCCCCCAGCTTGGTGAACTCCTTGTGTTCGATCACCTGGAGAATTTTCGCCTGCACCATCGGATGCATGTCCCCAATCTCGTCCAAGAATATGATTCCGCCGTTCGCGAGGGAGAATCGCCCCGGCTTCGACCTGTCCGCCCCCGTGAAGGCGCCCTTTTCATATCCGAACAACTCGCTCTCCAGGAGGTTCTCGGGCAACGCGGTGCAATTCACCTTCACGAACGGTTTGTCCCGTCGGCGCGAAAGATGGTGGAGCTCCCGCGCAATGATGTCTTTCCCCACGCCGCTCTCCCCCCGTACAAGACAATTTAGGTCCGTCTGGGCTGCTTGCCGCACCACCCGCCGCAGATCCTTCATCGGCTGGCTGACGCCAATCAGCAGCGATTCCTCGCGCGCCCCCTTGACGGCCGCAGAAGTCCCCGGGCCCCGGCCGTTGCGCTCGATGGCGCGATTTACCGCCCCGCGCAGCTCGGCCAGGCTGAACGGCTTCGGCAGAAAATCCGCCGCGCCACGGCGCATGCATTCCACGATGATATGCGGGTTCGAGTCGACCGACACGCATACCAGCTGCGGCGCATTGGGCGAAACGGCGATCGAGGAGAGCGCATCGAGTGTCAATCCCGCCTCCGGAAGCAGTTCCATCACCACCACGTCCGGCGGATCGGTGTGGAGCCGATCCAAGGCTTCGCTCAGGCTGGAAATACACTGCACCGAATAGCCCGACCGCGACAAGCCCTTCTCGATCGACCATCGAACCCCCGCGTCCGTCTCCAGCACGAGGATGCTGTGGGGGACGGTATTCCCCGGCGCCGGTTCGACATCCGGGGTCGAGCGTGTCGTCGCCAACGGGTACTTCCTCCACGGTTCGCCCGCGGCCACGATGGCCGGGGCATATTGTCGGCGCGGAACGGCCAGGGAAAAATCCGTTTCGCACCGATTCAAGTCGAAAAAAACCATGCTTCAAAGATGGGGGCGATTTCGCCCCCGGGGTCTCATGCGGCCGGCGTGGACAGCGCATCCTTGGGCAACAAGATGCGGAAGGCGTTCTGGGAACCCAGATCCCGTTCGAGCGTCAGGCGTCCCCCGCAAGTATTCACGGAACGCTGCGCAAGCAAGAAACTCGGATGGTCCCGCGCTTGTTCGTAAGAGACCGCGCTCGGGGTGGCGCCCGGAAGCCCGAACAGATCCACGGTGCCGACGTTATGGGCGATCCGGCAGGAAACCCAGCCAGGATCCGGCTCCTCGACATGGATGTGCACTGTGCCGCCCGTATTCACGGTGCGGACCGCGCTCGACACCAAATCGAGAATGGTCCGCGCCAGGGCGGTGCCATTGAGCAGCACGCATTCGCCCGGAGTATCGAAATCCGTGTGTATAATCACGCCGCGCGCCTTGATGGCCCCTGACAAGAGCCCAAGGGTTTGGGCGATATACTGGTCCAGCCGGACCGTCTCCACGCTGTCCGCGCGCGTTCTCGACAGTTTGTTGAAAAGTTGGGTCTGCTCGGTCAAGTAATCCGCGTTCCGCTGGATAATTTCCATGCCCTCGTACACATCGGGCGAGATGTCCGTCTCCTTGACGAAATCCGCCGCCATTTTCATCGCCGTCAGGGACTGGAGGAACCCCCGGGATAGTTCCATCGCAATGTTTCCCAAGCTCGCATGCTGCGCCGCATAGACCATCATGTGCGACCGGTGCCATTCGAAGGCCAGGACGTGCGCCGCAGTCCCCAAGAATTCCAACTCCCCTTCGTTCCCGATAAAACCGCGCCCAAGATAGAAGCCCACCGTCGATACCGGCCGTCCCCAAAAACTCTGTGGGAACACTTGCGATTGGTAATCCGACTCGCTCAAATCCGTGTGCCGGTTTATCCAAAACTGCGTCAACAAGGACGGATCCGCCGCCGCCAACACGGTGTCGAGGCTGTTGCCAGGGCCCTCTTCCCGCGCCATGACCGCCTCGATGCGGCCGTCATCCCCGCGTACCGCCGCAAGGAATTCCTTCCGGTGGATGTCGCACAGCGCAATGCATTTCAATGGCAAGTGCTTGCAGATCTCCTCGGCGACGGTCCGCACCCAGATTTCGTCCGTGTGGAACTCCGACGACAAGTTCGTAAGCCTCACCAGCGAATGCAACAGCGCATTGCTCGAGGCGCAGGTCTCCGCGTAGTCTCGGATGTCCGCAGTCGCCGCCTCGATTTTCGCCTTGAGTTGATCTCGTTCCTCGCGAAGCATCTGCACCAGTTCCGCCCGTTCGCGCAACAACTCGTGGTGGGACACCGCCCGCACAATGCTGGCCCGCAATGTGGTCATATCCACGGGCTTCGTCAGGAAATCGAATGCGCCGGCCCGCATGGCGCCGATGGCACTTTCCGAATCCCGTTTACCCGTCAGGATCAAGGCCACCATGTGGGGCGCAAGTGCCCTAAATTCGTCGACCAAGTCCAGTCCTGAACCGTCCGGGAGGCCAATATCCACCAAGGCGCAACTATACTTACCGTCGAGCGCGGCTTGACGTCCCGCCGAGCAGGTCGAGACACAAGCAACCGCAAAACCAAGATTCTCAAGCTGTTGGCGCAACACATCTTGCATGATCGGGGAATCCTCGACCACGAGTATGTGCGCCGGTGCCGCCTGCGTGATCGCCATCTCGCCCGAAAGGGTCGCCATTGATGACTCCCGTGTAAGTATCAAGAATGCAATCGATTAATAGTCAATCGCAATTAACTATTATATAGGGGATTTCCTGCAAATGCCACCGCCACGCAATCATTGGCCAGTTTTGACCAGTTCTCGCCGGAATCAATGTGCGGAGGTGCAATACAAAATCCCGATCTAGCTCGGTACATCCGGCGCGATACGTAATAGGGAATCCAATCTCACCCTGTATCCTTGGTCGGCATGCCCGACCAACGAAAGCGTTCGTGCCAATGATGGCACTAGAGTTTGGGATGGCTGACTGCCCGTATTTTGTTGACACCTTTCCTGACTTCGGGTAGATTTACGCGGGAGAGGGCGCGCAAAATCGGAATGGCGAAGGACACTCGCAGATTAGCTCGCCGGATTTCTTGCAAGGTCGAGCGCGGAACGTAGAGTTCGCCCGTCGAGGCGCATGCGTATGACCGCAACGTCTGGGAAAGCTGCTCCTGTTTGCCGTTGCATAAAGTCGGCAATCCAGAGTCTGCGGAAGCGCGGTCGGTCGGCGCTTGGGGGGCGAGATCGATAGTATTTAAGGCGTTTCGACATATAGGGTTATCGCGTCCGGCATGGGGATTCGTGGCGAGCTGATCGATTCCCCTTGGATTAGTCCGGTCGCGTTTGCAACTCTACGATAGGCGAAGGTATACGGAGGCAGATTGTCATCCCCGCGAGAACATAGCGCGTCGTTGGCGCTGACCTTGGCCCTGTTCGATATCGGCTGCATCGCCTTGGCCTTTTCGAGTGCGATTGTGCTCGTGCCGGCGGATCCGGGCCTTTCTTTCCCAGATTCGGTCCTCAAATACAAACTCTACTTTCTAGTATTGGCGGGCGTCTGGTGTGTCCAGGCCCTGGATCAACGCCTCTTCGTTTCACGGCGCGGAGATGCCCTCGTCCCCCAATTGTTCGCGTTGACAAAGACCGTGTTTACTTCGCTTGTGCTGACCATCTTCGTGGTGGCCTTGTATCATCGCAGTTATTTCGACCGGGAGTTCGCCCTCGTATTTAGCGCCTTCGCCCTGCTCATCATGGTGATCTTTCGCACGACGATGCGCCTTGGGCTTTGGGGCTTGCGGCGCCGGGGATACAACTATCGGCGTATCGTCCTCATCGGCGCCAATTCGCGTAGCGCACAAGCCGCCGAGGTCATCCTTTCGCATGAACATTTCGGGTACCAGATCACGGGCTTCCTCGACGACGATTCGGGGCGGGGGGAATTCCTTGACCGGTTTCGCATACCGTATTGGGGGAAAATTGCGGAGTTGGAGCGTTACCTAGTCGAGGGCGTGATCGATGTGGTCTATATTTCGCTCCCGGTTCGATCCCACTACGAGACCATCCAGAGCATTGCCCATCTATGCGAGGGGGTCGGGGTGCCCGTGCGGCTCATCGCGGATTTGTTTCCCCTGCGCATCGCGACCAGCGAGTTGATGCGAATCGGCAACATACCCATGTTGGACTTGTCCGTCGCACCCGAGGCGCAACCCCAGGAAGCGCTCAAACGCCTTACGGATGTCGTGGTGTCCGCCATCCTGCTCATCATCCTCGCCCCCGTGGGAATCCTTTTCGCGGTCATGGTGAAACTCGATTCCAAAGGCCCGGTCTTCGTCCTCGAGCGCCGTGTCAATCGCGCGACCGACCGTTCGTTTTCCATGATTAAGTTCCGTACCCGGGAACTGTGCGAGGGTGTGGCCTCGCCCGCCCACGGCCAGCCGAGCAAATTCGGGCGATTCCTCCTGCGCTACAGCCTCGATGAACTTCCCGAGCTTTTCAACGTATTCTTGGGCCACATGAGCATGGGCGACCTGCGGCCTGTTCCCGCCGCCAAGCCGATAGACACGGCCGGGGCCGCCCAATGACCGCCTCCCCCCTTCGGCGCTTCGAGGGTCTCGCGCCATGAGGACCCGGTCATCCTATGCCCGAAGCCTGGCAAGTGCATTCGGGCTCACGGCCCTCGACGGCGTGTTCATCGTGGCGGCCTATCTCTGGGCGCTCGAAAGCACCTACCCGGTCACGCAAGAATTCGGCGAAAGCTTCCTCGCTCGCATCCCCTACCTTCTCATCTTCTTGCTCGTATGGTCCGTCGCCTCGTTTGACCAGCATTTGTTCCGCACGCAAGGCAATGCGGGACTCACCGGGTACGCCTTCGCGGTGACCAAGGCCATGGCCGACGCGCTGGTCGTGAGTACCGTGGCCATGGCCTTGTTTTCCTCGCAAGGGATCGACCGCAGATTTATTCTCGCATTCGCGCTGGGTGCCCTGGCGGCCATCCTGATCGTCCGCGTCGCCGGGAGAATAGTGCTTTGGAATTTCCGGCGCAGGGGCATCAATGTCCGAAGGGTGTTGATCGTCGGCGCCAACGAGCGGACCGCCCGCCTGGCCGATGTCATGCAGGCAAGGGACTATCTCGGCTATCAATTCGCGGGACTCGTCGAGGACGATCCCGATAGGGTCCCCATCCTCGCCGGCCACGGCATCGAGCATCTCGGGAAAATCGACAGGCTCGACGGGCTTGTCCGCGAAGGCCGCTTCGACGAGGTGTATGTCTCCTTGCCAATCCGTTCCCACTACGAGACCATCCAGCATATCGCCCATCTCTGCGAGGGCGAAGGGATACCTGTCCGGTTCATCGCCGATCTCTTTCCGTTGCGTATCGCGACGAACCGGCTGATGTACGTCGAGGATATCCCCTTGTTGTCCCTCTCCGCAGTTCCGGAACATCAATTTGAGCTTGCCCTAAAGAGGGCGTTGGACCTTGCGGTGTCCTCCATCTTGCTGGTCATGTTGTCCCCCGCGCTCATCGCCACCGCGATCGTCATCAAGTTGGACTCGCGCGGCCCCATTCTTTTCGCCCAGGAGCGCGTCGGTCAAAACCAACGGCGCTTCAACATGCTCAAGTTCCGCTCGATGGTCGTGAACGCCGAGGCCCTCCGGGCCGAGCTCGAGAAGATGAACGAGGCCGATGGACCTGTGTTCAAGATTCGCCGCGATCCCCGGATAACGCGCGTCGGCAGGTTCATCCGGAAATTCAGCATCGACGAATTCCCCCAACTGATAAATGTTTGGCGGGGTCAAATGAGCCTGGTCGGGCCAAGGCCGCCCTTGGCTGCGGAAGTTGCCCGATATTCGTGGGATCAGCGCCGCCGCCTCAGCGTCAAACCCGGTATGACGGGGCTCTGGCAGGTCAGCGGGCGAAGCGACGTGAGTTTCGAGCAATGGGTCGAACTGGACTTGCAATATATCGACGGGTGGTCGATATGGCTCGACTTTCAAATCCTGGTGAAAACGTTCAGGGCCGTGGTCGAGGGGCGCGGGGCCGCATAGGGCACCCTCCCCGGGGCGAATTCTCCCACCCCAGCGGCGACTTCAGCCGGTCATCACCACGGAACCGGCCTGGCTGGCCGATGCCTTTTGAAGGCGCCGGAAACCGGCGGCCAACAGGCCGTCAGCGCCACCCCCATCCGACGGATAGGTGACCAACGCGAAACGCATGTCATGACCGTCGTTGTTCTTGGCCTTGTACCGCTCGATCGCGGCCAAGGCACCGGCGGTATTCGTCTCGCTCATCAGAATCACCGAGGCCCCATCGAGCTCCGCCATCACGTCGCTATCGCGCAATTGCTCGGCAAGTAATTTCTTGACCTTTCCGCTGCGCCCCGTCGAGGATACGACAATCAAGGAGACGAACCTCCGATACCGCTCCGCGGATTTAAGCTCGTACCGAAGGAACTTACTCAGGAATCCGATTCGCTCCTGGCCGAGTCCCTCGTTTCGCTGCTCTGCGTCTGCAAATTCCGGCATCATCCAAAATCCACCCGAGTTGTGTAGAAGCCACCATGCATTGGAAAGCAATTTCTATTCCATAAAATAATTCCGTATTGTAAAAGATTCGTGTGTGGCAATTAACCCATTGTACTCATAACAGTTACGAGCATACTTACAGTTCGTTCCCCCTAGGGTGCATTCATAAATCGAGCTCACTGGAAATCGATTTGTTATCGAATCTGAATAATGTATTAATCTCTGCGACAACAGGGAATTTATTGATATTCGTATTTGATCGCTCCGGCGGCACTCGGGACAACCCGGCACCGTAGACCAATGCCGTCGCATTTGCTCCTGCTAGTAATAGTTCACTACCGAATCCTTGCCCGGGCACTTCGGCAGAAAGCCGGTAGCGTCGAAAATTCCATGCACACGCGGCCATGCCGGAAGACTTGAATCCCTGAAGTGCTCCCCCTAGTATAGCACACGCGGCCATGCCGGAAGACTTGAATCCCTGAAGTGCTCCCCCTAGTATAGCACACGCGGGCTGCAAGAGCCCCGCTAATGCGCGGCAAGCGCCGGATGGCGCGGGAGATATTCAGTGTACGTACGACGCGGGATCATATGTGTGGTGGGGACCATCCTCGCCACGGCTTCGGGATTAGTCCAGGCATTTGCCCAAGACCCGCCGGATGGGAATGCGAAGCGCGGCGACCTCCAGGCTTTGTGGAGTGGCGCGAGTTTCGCGCAACTCATGGCGCGGCGCGCGGAAGACCGTGCTTCGATCGAACCGATGGCCGCCGAGAAACTCGCCTTGGCCGCCGTATTCGTTGGCGACGCCGGCGCCGTCGACGAGCTCGAGGACGAGCTCAAGCCGAGCTCGCCTGTCGCCGCGTTCATCGGCGCCTACAAGTCGCTTCAAGAGGGGAAGCCGTCGCCCACGGAAGCGGCGGGCGCATTGCGGAAACTCATCGAGGCCTGGCAGCCGGCCCCCGGCGACGAGGAATTGCTCAAACTTAACGCGGAGGGATTCGCGCTTTCCCGCATGGGACTGCGCGCCCAGGCGTTTGCCACGTTCAGGAAAGCGCGCGAGTCGTTTCCGAAGAATGGCGTGGCGCTGCGTAATCTTGCGACGATGTATCTTTCCGCGGACATGCCCGATTTCGGCGTTGCGATCTTGCGGGTCTTGACCTCCGAACACGGCGACGACGCCGAAGTGCGCCAGCTTTACTACGAGACCTTGGTCAATCTCAATCGGGAATCGGATGCGCAGACCTTCGCCGAGGGCGTCTATGCGCGGATGCCCGAGGACCCGCAAACCGTCCTCAACTTGGCCCGGATTTATCTCAACCGGGGAGATGTTGCCGTGGCCGGACAAGTGCTCCGGCAAGCGGTCGAAGATTCTCCTGGACAACATTCGTTGCGGGTGACGCTCGCCGGGGCGCAAATCCGGGCAGGCGAGTACGCCGCCGCGCTCGCCACGCTCGATTCGGCCGCAGTGCCTGTCAACCTCGCGGGGTCGGCCCGCGAAGTTCGACTTTTCGCCCATGCCGGTTTGGGACAATGGGAAGAGGTCCTCAAGGCCGCGGCCGAGGGCAATCCGGAGGACGCGACGCTGGCGGGAAAATTCCTCAAGGTGGCCGCCCTAATCACATCGGGCAGGGCCGCCGACGCCGCCGGGACGCTACCCGGGATCGACGGGGACAAACAGTCCGCGGCGGATCCCGTCGCGATTCTGGCCGCCGCCATCGGTGCCGGCATCGAACTCGCCGACCCGCTCGACGCGGCCCTGGTGGCTGCGCTCCGGAAGGATCCGGCTGTGTCGGCGCTATTCTCCCACGGCATGGCCTGTGGCATGGCACGCTTGTACGACCGTGGCTTCGATATCATGACCGAAGTCCGCGCGCTCTTGCCGGACGACGCGCGCGTGGCGGTCTATGCCCTGGACGCCCTCGTGCGCGCGAAGAACACCGACGACCGCGCCGGGCGCGCGGGCACGATCGCCGCGAAGTTCCCGTCGCAACTCGAGGTGCAACTTTCGCTCGCGGCCGTCCAAAAGTCCCTCGCCGATGTCGAAGGCCAGCGCGCGGCCCTCGAGAAGGCCCTTTCGCTCTCCCCGGACAATCGCGCCGTGATGCAACGCCTCGCCATGTTCGCGGTGGACCAGCACGACGACAAACTGGCGCTCCGGATATACGAGGCAATGCTCAAGATCGCCCCGGACAACCCAACCATTCTCAACAACCTCGCCTATTATCTCCTCCAAACCAAGGGCGACGCGAAGCGCGCGCGCGACTACGCCGCCGAGGCCTTGAAACAACAACCCAACAGCCCGAACGTCATGCACACGCTGGGGCTGGCCCAGTTACGCGAGGGCGAGCTCGAGGCGGCGCAGAAAAACCTCGCCTTCGCGTTGCAGCTACGCCCGGGCGACCCGACCCTCACGCTGGACTATGGACAGTTGTTGATCCGGACAGGCAAGGAGGAGGAGGGAAGACGGTTTGTACAGAGTGCCCTGGCCTATGCCACACAGCTCGGGCTGGACTTCCCGAGGCGCGCCGAGGCCGAGGCCATTCTCCAAGAGAACCCGGCGGACTAGCGAATGGCGCCGCCGCGAAACCGCCATGAGTCCTGACGAAATATCCGGCGGCGGCGATTTCGATCGCCGCACGCTGCTAAAAGGGGCCGCGCTGGCGGGACTCGCCTCGACGGCAGGGCCCATCGCTGCCGCGAACGCCGAGACCCGCCGCTCCCGGGGCGCGATCGCCAGGGAGAACCGGCGCCAGGGAACGACGGATTGGCAGCTGACCTATACCAAGGTCGATCCCGGCACACGGTATCGCTGCCCTTGGATCGAGGGGTATGCGTCGCATGCAAGCGTGAAGCAGGGCGAATCGATCGACGTGATGGTCAGCACGAATCCCCCGGCGCGATTCGCCATCGATTTTTTCCGCATGGGATATTACGGGGGCACCGGCGCGCGTCACATGCTGGCCTTTGGCCCCTTGCAGGGAGTGACGCAGCCCGATCCGGCGGTCGGTCCCGAACGCCTGCGCGAGTGCGAGTGGATCCCTTCCGCCTCGATTCGCATCCCCGAGGACTGGATTAGCGGGGTTTACCTCGGGAAGCTGTCATTGGTCGACACGCCCCCCGATGCCCGCTGCGAGAGTTACGTGGTCTTCATCGTGCGCGACGACCGGCCGGCCGATATCGTGTTCCAGTGCAGCGACAACACTTGGCAGGCGTATAACCGCTGGCCGAGTCAGTTCTCGCTATACGACGACGGCGAATCCGAATGGGCGTTGAAAGCCGGGGTCCGCGTCGGATACGGCAGGCCATATGGTAAATATTGCCAAGTCGTCGACGCCCCGCTCTCGCAGGGCTCGGGCGAATTCCTCCTCTGGGAATTCCCGATGGCCTACTGGCTCGAGCGCGAAGGCTACGACGTCACCTACATTTCGAACACCGACGTTCACAAGGACGCGGCGTGCATCGCCCGGGCCAAGGCCATGCTCTCCGTGGGCCACGACGAATATTGGAGCCTGGAACAGTTCCGGAACGTCAAGGCGGCCGTCGCGGCGGGCGTCAACGTCGGATTCTTCTCCGGCAATACCTGCTGCTTCGTCGCCCCGCTCGAGCCCGACGGCCGGGGCCGCGCCGCCCGCACCTTCACGCGCGCGGGACGATACGGGGGCCTCCTCGAAACCGAACGGGAGCGGATGGGACCGTTCCCTATCGAGGGTCCAAACGAGGCCACCCTAATCGGTGCGAGGACCATCAGCCCGTTCAACGGGGCCGGCGACTGGATTGTGGCCGATCCCGCGCAATGGATGTTCGATGGGACAGGACTGCGGAAGGGAGAGGGAATTCCGGGACTTGTCGGCTGGGAATTTCATGGCGACCCTGCGCGCATCGACGGACTCGCGATCGTCGCCGAGGGCATCGCCGCGAATGGGGCGGGCGAATCCGCGCACTGGACATCCACCCTCTATCCCGGCCCGAAGAACAATTGGGTCTTCAACGCCTCGACGATTTACTGGGCGCAGGGCCTGTCAAATCCGCCGGGACATGTCCTGCCATATGCGCACTATGGGAGGCCGCACGGACCGGACGAGCGCGTGGAGCGCATCACCCGCAACATCCTCGACCGGTTCACCGCCTAACCCGCGCGCCCCAGGGCCATTCCGCCGAGACAGCTTCCGTCGCGCATGGCGCGCGTCATCAAGCCCCGAAATATTTCTTGAAGTATATCGGGTCGTCGAGGCGTTGCAATTGCACGCGGCTAAACTCTGCCACCTCGGTGTCCGTGATCGGCGGCATCCCGTCGCCCGCCGCATCCGCTTCATCGGCCGCGTCGTTCGTCCCCGGTTTGAGGAATTGCGGCAACCGGAACATGCCCGGCTCGATAAACTCCGCGATGATCGTCGCCAGGTGGGTCGTCTTTTGTTCCTTGGTGCCATGATCGAGCACATGCCGGTTCAATGCGGCGATCTTCCTGCGGAACATCACCACCAATTCGCCGCAGGAGGGACACGGCATCACGACGACCACATCCTTGGGAACCTTCGTGCCGACTAATCGATGGGCCTTGCAGTGGGGACAAACGACATTCATGGCCGGAAATCTTCCCAAGGGTTCGATCACGCCCGCAACTGCGCGACACTCCAATAAGTGTAGTCCAACGGGGAAACGGCTGTCAATTGCGAGAGTGCGCTCGCGATGCGCCCTGCCGGAGGCCGCCGTTGTATGCGGGACGGAGCTTTGTTACGATCCCGCGAAAAGGGAACCATGGAATGAGTATCCGGCGCATAGTGTATTTCCCCGATGCCCCCCTGCTGAACAAGGCCGAACCGGTGGTGCGATTCGACCCCGACTTGGCCCGCTTGGCCGGAGACATGCTCGAGACGATGCACGCCTACAATGGCGTCGGGCTTGCCGCACCGCAAGTCGGCGTGGGAAGCCGCCTGTTCGTGATGCAGGAGCCCGACGGCCCCGAACTTTGTTTCGTGAATCCCGAGATTTCCAACTTGGAGGGCCGTGAGGAGGGCGAGGAGGGGTGCCTCAGCATGCCCCACATCTATGCGATGGTGCCCCGGGCGAAGTCGCTGGTGTTGCGCGCGCACGACGTGGACGGCAAATCGGTCGAGATGGAGGCGGCGGACTTCTTCGCGCGCGTTGTCCAGCACGAATTCGATCATTTGGACGGCGTCCTTTTCCCGTTCAGGCTCGACATCCTCACGCGCCAGGCGAAGCTCCTGGAATGGGGCGAGGAGCGGGAACGGCTCCTGTCCTCGGCCTCCGGCAGCACAGATGCTACTTGAATCGCCCGCAGTCGAGCGCCTGGTCGAGGCGTTCCGGAGACTGCCCGGCATAGGTCGCCGCTCCGCGGAGCGCCTTGCGCTGCATCTATTGGGCGCCCCGCCCGGGGAGGCGCGGCTCCTGGCCGAGGCCGTCACCGAATCCCGCGAGCGGGTCGGGGCCTGTTCCGTTTGTTGCAACCTCACCGAGGGAGACCCTTGCTCGATATGCCGCGACGCGCGGCGCGACGCCTCGCTCGTGTGCGTGGTCGAGCGACCCGCCGGAGCGATGGCCATCGAGCGCGGCGGCACATACAAGGGCGTTTACCATGTGCTCAATGGGGCGCTCAACCCGCTCGAGGGCATCGGCCCGGACGAATTGACCGTCGATCGACTTCTGCGCCGGGTCGCCGCCGGCACTGTTTCCGAAGTGGTCGTCGCCACGAACGCCACCGCCGAGGGCGAGGCAACCGCCATGTACCTGTCGCGGGTGTTGGCGCCCCACGGGGTCCGGACGACGCGCATCGCGCACGGGGTCCCGATGGGGGGCGGGCTCGAGTTTGCCGATGGAATGACCCTTTCGCACGCGCTCCAAGGCCGCACGGTAATCTAGGCCGGCCCTGCGCCCCGAAGGGGCAAACTATAATGGCCCAGGGTAACGCCATGGGAACCGGAATACCGGCGAATACAAGCCCTGTAAGGGCGGCCCAATCATCGTTAACTCCATGCCGCCATGATCGAATGCAAACGTTTCTCGCAATCTTTACGATTAGGGGCCTAGTGTAATGTGACAAAAACGATGCGACTTACCGTAGTCATACAACACCAGATTTCTAGTAATTTGGTTGTCCCCTTCATTTCCGCGAAACAGGACTTCCAAAAAGCGATGCCGATGCGCCTCCCCATTTTCCTCGACGGGTTTTCTTTCGAGCTTCGATCATGGATTACGTTCTGATGTGTCCAATGACTGCTCCGTTGTCGCCCGCGCCCTCGCGCGCGGTGCCCGCCTCTCGCCTTTTCTCGTCTTTACTGTGCCGTTACCGGGTTGAGGGCCATCGGTTGCCACGTTCTCGTCAGGATCATGAGGTTGTGGGCAAAGGCTTCGCCAGGCGAGTTCGGCGTTGATGCATGGGTCGCCCCAGATTCGGCATCGTTTCCAATACGGAAGCCCTTTCATCCGGGCGAAGACGCCCTCGACGCTGACCGACCGGGCCTTCTTGAGCCGTTTGCCTTCGTCGCACTTCGTGCGTTCGGCGACCGCGTAGGGAATTTCCGGATACGCCACTCCGTTGGCGTGGTTAATGGAGCGCCCGTCCTTGGTTCCGGGACAACCCCGCCGAGGCGGGGCCCATCGCCGCCAGGACTTGGGAACTCAACTCGGCGAGCATGGCCGCATGCGCCTTGCGAAAATCGCACAGCGTGCTCTTCTCGACCTCGGCGTCCCCGAGCATCCACCGGAACTCCGAGTCCCGCCCGCACAAATCCGCCAACCGCACCGAAGAGGTCACCTCGCGCAACAAGGCCAGCGCCCGAACCCCCGCCAAGCGGCGGGGATCCACCGCCGGCCGGCCCGTCTCGTCGTTTTTGTACGCTGCATCGAATTTGCCAAAGTCGAGGCCCTCGAGCGCGGACCAAATCGTCCGCACCACCGACGTCTCCGGGACCAACGAATCCAGCCATGCCGAAGGCGTGGTAAACAATTCCACCGCGGACGTGTCCTCAATATACCGGGCCATGATAGTCTTCCTCGTGGCGCGACCCATTCGCGCGTGCCGGGATATTCTTTACCACAATTCTGTGATCCTGTCTATGGTAAATATCGGCCACGGGGTTTTGGGAAGGCCCCGAAAGCCGGTATCCAGAAAATGCCGGCGATAAGGTGAATTTCGCTGCCTTCCGGCTTTCGTCGGCATGACGATCATTAGACGCAAACAGCATGACTCACTGCACTAGGGGCCAGTTCGTTGCGGTCGGAGGCGCATTGGCTTACCCGGGCGCTAAGCACGAGCTGGCTGCCTTCGGCATCCACGACGGCCTGCGCGTTATACGCTTGCTCGTACCCGCTACGCTTGTTCTTGCGCATCAACCGGCTGTCCGCGTCCGTGAGGTTTTCTTGTTCCTCGGCGTGCGGCGTCTCGTCCTGTTCCTTGAACAAGACGTTGTCGTTCTGGTCGCTCTTGAACGGCGGATCAAGACATATGAGGTCAACTGGTTCGTCCTCCACGTGCCGCTTAAAGATGTCAAGGTCGTCCCCGTAATTGAGCGTATTCTCCATTCCTCTTAGCCTCTCCAGTTCGTCAATTGCGGCCACGACTGGGCCCGCGTTTTCGCCCGATCTCCCCAATCTTCCCCATGTGCCGCATCGAGTCGCGATGCGAGGAACGAGTCTATTGCGACACGCAATGGACGACCCTTGTCCCTCCTGAGGTAGCCTCAATATGGACCCGATGACCTGAGAATTCAGCGGTCGCCTGCAAGGGAGCCGATTTTAGCGCCGGAAGAGACGAGCGAGCCGGGGGGCCTACGGGAAGGGCTGGGCCACGGCTTGATGGTGAGCCGGAAAAAAGGTACCGTCACGTAAACTGGAGTTTCAACGCATGAATCCGCAATCCATCCGCATCGGGTGCGCCTCGGGGTTTTGGGGCGACTCGACCATCTCGACCCCGCAATTGCTCGCCTCGGGGAACTTGAACTACCTGGTCTTCGACTACCTCGCCGAGATCACGATGTCGATCATGGCCCGGGCGCGCGCGAAGGACCCAGCGCAGGGCTATGCCACGGACTTCGTCACGACGACGATGAAGAATGCGCTCGCCTTGATCGCGAAGCAGGGGGTCAAAGTCGTGTCCAATGCCGGGGGCGTGAACCCGGCGGCGTGCGCCCAGGCGCTCGAGGCGCTGATCCGCGACGCCGGGCTGTCCCTCAAGGTCGCCACGGTGACGGGCGATGACGTGATGGACCGGATGGAGGCGTATCGGGCGGCGGGCGCCCGCGAGATGTTCTCGGGCGAACCGATGCCGTCGAAGTTCCTGAGCGCGAATGCGTACCTCGGGGCCTTCCCGATCGCGGCGGCGCTCGCAAAGGGCGCGGACATCGTCGTCACCGGGCGCATCGTGGACAGCGCGGTGACGCTCGGGCCGTGCATTTATGAGTTTGGGTGGACGCCGGGGGACTACGACCGGCTTGCGCAGGGCAGCC
>CANKTP010000018.1 GCA_947486375.1 Candidatus Hydrogenedentota bacterium
ATTCGATTCGTTTCCGCGACAATGCTCGCAGGCACATCGGCGGGCGCCTTCACCATGTGGCATATGTGATCCCGGTTAATGGTCTCCACCACGGGATACCGGACCAAGCCACCGTCTTGCCCGCGCGTCACGATGATTGCCAGCTCCCGCACGTAGGGGCAGAACTCCTCCACATACAATGGGTGCCGGTCGCCGTCGAGCTTTGCCCAGGCCTCGTCAAGATCGTCCTCGCAGCCGACGGTGGCATTCCCTTTGCCATCATAGCTGTTCTTGCGCTTCTTGAGTACCGAAGGGAATCCGAATTTGCGGGCGGCTTCCCGCGTTTCGGCGGGTGCGAAACGGGCGACAGAAATGCCCGCTTCGGCGAACATACTTTTTTGCCGAAGCTTGTCTTGCACCAGGGACATCGTCTCCGCGCTGGGCCAGAGTTTGTGTTTGCCGTCCGCCAAGACCGCCAACGATTCGATGTTCACAAACTCGTTCTCGAGTGTCACCACGTCTACTAGGGGGGCAAGTTTGAGCATTTCAGCCGGATCGTTCCAGTCGCCGATGATCGCATGCGTATCGACGCTCTGGGCGGGAAAGTCTTCCTGGCGTTCCAACACGACCACCTCGCACCCGAAAGCCGAGGCAGCCGAGGCGGTCATCTTCGCCAGCTGGCCGCCACCGACGATGCCCAGGCGCGGCACCGGTAGATTGCCCAGCGAGTTCAAGGATTTGTTCTGAAGGGAATTATGCATATCGGATTTTACCCCAAAGTGTTGCTGGCTGAGCTTCCCCCCCCTCCTTCGGCAGGTAGCAGCACCATTTGAAATGCAATAGTACAGACGATTTAGGTTCTGGCGGTAGCCCCACCTTAGCAGGGGCCCTCGGGCCGGTCACCTCCCCCCGCGGGCGCGAGGCGCATTGGGGCCGCGGAGCATGGGTGGTGTTCACCGCCGGGCGAACGGCCCAAAGGGCGGGGCCGGATCGGAGGTGCTCAACGAAGCCGTCTTCCCCTCCGCGACGCGACGAGGCGTTTCGTCCACTTGGGGGCCCACCCGCGGACTTGTGTCATTTCCCCGCCTCAATCGTCTTCGTTTCTCCCTCGGCCAGGGTGATGACGCCGAGATTGAAGGGCGGCTCGGACTTCGGCATGGCGTCGGTGAACGTAGTTTTGCACACGACGAGAAAGTGATTTTTGATCGTAGGGGGAACTTAATTCCACAATGGATATGATGCGGATCACTACGGGTGCTCTTTCACCAAACTCCTCAAATCTGCCTCGATCGCAGTCAGCAAGCCGGCCTGCACTAACGCCAATCTCCACGGTTCGGTTGTCTCGGGCGTTCCGATACCGGAATATTTCGCGAAGACCTTTCCCGATGCTTTGCGTTTTGCTTTCGCCTTGGATTTGTCACCGTGATCGAAGTCATGTCGTAGGTCTGTTCTCAGGATGTTGATATCCGTGAAAGCCTGCGGGCGTGTATTGTCCAGCCGCTGACCCACACTTTCTCGAAACAAAAAATACAGATCATCGACAAGGCGGCCAAATTCCTCAACTTGGGTTGCGGACTTGCCAATACGGTTCAACGCCTGTGCGGTCTTGTTAGTGGACTTAAAGAGATCGAGTCCAGTTTTGGCAGAGTATGCTTTATTTATTTCGTGGACTAAGTCACGGATGGAAATGCCCAATTCCTCGATTCGCTTCGTAATCCCACTCTTTGCGAGCATTGTCGGATCAAATGCTTGAGCCAGCTTGGGAGAGCCTGCAAACAGCTTGCGCAACAGGATCTGGTGTCGTGTTTGCGCGCCTGCCTTAACATTTGCACTGACAGACTTCTGGAATTTCAAGTACTCTGAGTCCGTTGCTGCCTGCCCGAGTTCCACCTGCTGAGCAAGCTCGCGGGCGAATTGTTCGAAGAACTGTTTCAGATCCCCTTCCAATCCGGTCGTACGTTTGGTCGACACAAGACAAGATGTAAGCGTAATCAATGATTGAACTATCGTTCGGCTCTTCAGTAAACCGCTCTGGCCGGGAAACGCTTTGTCGAGAAAATTTAAGGCAGTAATCACGCGTATAGCAGTAGCCGATTTCACTGAAAAAGAAGATTGCGCCTCAAAGACCTCTTTTAGTTCGTCAAATCGCTGACCTACATCCAGTCCCTCGATTTCCACTGCCACCGCCTTGGCAACAATATCGAAGTGTGCGTATCGTGTATTAGGAACAGCTACTTTTCGCTGAAAGAATGGGTGCTTCGCGGTTTTACGACAAAAATCCCGAAGCTTACTGTGAACCGCATTCAGTTTCTCGCTACTTGTCAGACGAAGGCCTTCTTGGAGGCGCTGAAAGAAATCCTTTAGCTCCAGCTCAGTAGCGTCCTCGATTTCGTCATATTCGATCTCGAAGTCGTCGAACGCATCAGAGGTATTCGGCGGGAGATCCTTGTAGTAGGTACCACCAAATTCTGTTGCCCTTTGCTTTTGTAGTGGCAACTCGTTGTCAAAAAACTCATAGATAGCTTGAAGCCGTTGCTGGCCATCCACCACCTCATACTCATCGCCCGGCAGCTTGACGAAGTAGAACTTGGGCAGTTTCCAGCCCCGAAGAATCGAATCTATCAGCTGTTGCTTCTTCCCTTGATCCCAGACCTCCTCGCGTTGCCAGTCGGGAATCTCATAACGATCTCGTCGTTTGTATATTTTGTCAAGTGCCCGTTTTCCACCGCTCATTCGCATCTGTTAAACGCCTCCATTCTGTAAAGGTAAGTTCATTGTCATGCTACCCCCTCAACACTCCCCGCTTCCTCAACGCCGCCAGCACCACGGCCACCCCCTCCTCCACCGATAGCGCCGCTGTGTCCACCGTGATCTCTGGGTGTTCCGGTTCTTCGTAGGGGGCGGAGATGCCGGTGAACTCGGGGATTTGGCCGGCGCGGGCTTTTTTGTAGAGTCCCTTGGGGTCGCGGGCTTCGCACGTGGCGACGTCGGCCTTGACGTAGACTTCGATGAATTTGGCGGCGGCGATCTCGCGGACTTTGGCGCGGTCGGCGCGGTAGGGGGAGATGAAGGCGGTCAGGGTGATGAGGCCGGCGTCGGTGAAGAGTTTGGCGACTTCGCCGATGCGGCGGATGTTTTCGACGCGGTCCTCGGGGGAGAAGCCGAGGTTGTTGTTGAGGCCGTGGCGGATGTTGTCGCCGTCGAGGACGTAGGTGCGGCAGTCGAGATCGTAGAGGGCGCGTTCGACGGCGTTGGCGAGGGTGGATTTGCCGGAGCCGGAGAGTCCGGTGAACCAGAGGATGGCGGATTGGTGGCCGTTTTGGGTCTCGCGGTCGGCGGGGGTGACGTGGCCTTTGTGCCAGGTGATGTTTTCGGATTTGGGGTCGGTGGACATTTGGATTGGGTTGTGCCTTTCGTGCGCAGTGCGGAGCGGCGAGACGGTGCAGGGCAGACACATAGGTCTGCCCCTACGGGGTTCGTTGGCGGTGCAGGGCAGACACGTAGGTCTGCCCCTACGGGGTCCGTCGCCGAAGCCTTTGGACTCATGCAGATTGGCGTGGTAAACTCGTGGTTTCGACCGGGATTTTTTGGGTGACTGGACGGCCAGTTGGGGGTCGCCGCAGGTCATGCCCCGAACGGCCGGTCTTCCGTGCGTATCATCGCCCTCAGTAGACGGGTCAAAGGAAAATTTGGCACCATGAATCAGTTGGATCAACTTGAATCCAAGAGCGTCCACATCCTACGCGAGGCCTATCGCGAGTTCAAGAGCCTGTGCATGTTGTGGTCGATTGGGAAGGACAGCACGGTCATGTTGTGGCTGGCGCGGAAAGCTTTCTTCGGACATGTACCGTTCCCGTTGGTCCACATCGACACGGCCTACAAGATGCCTGAGATGATCGAGTATCGCGACAAGTTCGCGCGGGAGTGGCGCCTCAACATGGTCGTGGGGCAGAACAAGGCACAGTTGGCCTCGGGCGTCACGTTTCCGAACGGGAAGCTCACGCGCATCGAGTGTTGCCGCGCGCTGAAGAGCGAGGCGCTCAAGCACACGCTCTCGGGCGAGTGGGACCGGCTTCGGATGAACCACACGACGGGCCAGTACGAACTCGACACGAACCGCGAGCCGTACACGGGCGTCATCGTGGGGGTGCGTTCGGACGAGGAAGGGAGTCGCTCGAAGGAACGGTATTTCTCGCCACGCGACAAGCACAACGACTGGGACGTGGACGATCAGCCGCCCGAGTTGTGGAGCCAGTACAAGACGGCGTTCGCGCCGGGCACGCATGTGCGCATCCACCCCTTGCTCGATTGGACGGAATTGAACCTGTGGGAATACATCGAGCGGGAGAAGATTCCCGTGGTCGATCTCTATTTCGACCAAGGCCAGGAGAAGCGGTATCGTTCGCTTGGCTGCGGTCCGTGTACGACGCCGGTGGATTCGACCTCGAAGACGGTGGCGGAGATTGTGGCGGAGATTCGCACGGGGAAATTTGCGAACATCGCGGAGCGTTCTGGCCGCGCGCAGGACAAGGAAGACGGCGGTGGACTCGAGACGCTCCGGCGGGATGGGTATATGTAGTTCTTGCCGGTGTGTCGTTGGGGAAGGCAGGAATGGACGATATGGACACGATGGACGAGATGGACGGGTTTATGATTGTAGACCCAGTCAAGGGAACCCAAGACTTTCATGGCTGATACGGTAGCGCTCGAACGCGAGCACATGGACATCGTGATCGTGGGCCACGTGGACCACGGGAAGAGCACGGTCATCGGGCGGCTGATGGCCGACACGGGGTCGTTGCCCGAGGGCAAGCTCGAACAGGTGAAGGCGATGTGCCTGGCGAATTCGCGGCCCTTCGAATATGCCTTCCTGCTGGACGCGCTGCAGAACGAGCAAGCGCAGGGCATCACGATCGACACGGCCCGGTGCTTCTTCAAGACGGCCAAACGACACTACATCATCAACGACGCGCCGGGGCACATCGAGTTTCTCAAGAACATGGTGACCGGGGCGGCGCGTGCGCAGGCGGCGCTGTTGGTGATCGACGCCGAGGAAGGCATCCAGGAAAACAGCAAGCGTCACGGCTACATGGTGTCGATGCTGGGGCTGAAACAGATCGCCGTGCTGGTCAACAAGATGGACCTGGTGGACTATTCGGAGAAGACCTTCGAGCGGATCAAGACGGAGTACACGGCGTTTCTCGATCAGCTTGGGGTCCATCCCTCGGCGTTCATCCCCATTGCCGCGCGCGAGGGCGTGAACATCACCGGGCGCTCCGAACTCATGCCGTGGTACTCGGGTAACACGGTCCTCGGCCAGGTCGACGCGTTTATCCGCCCGAGCGAGAACCTCGACAAGCTGTTCCGCATGCCCGTACAGGACATTTACAAATTCACCGCGGGCGGAGACGACCGCCGCATCGTCGCGGGCACGATTCTCACGGGGCGGATCAAGGTCGGCGACGGCGTCGTTTTCCAACCCTCCGGCAAGGAATCCGTCATCAAGTCAATCGAGGCCTTTAGCGCGCCCGAGCGCACGCAGATGGAGGCGGGGTACGCGACCGGGTTCCAACTGACGACGCAAATCTACATCAAGCCGGGCGAGCTCATGTGCCGCAAGGGCGACCCCGCCCCGCACGTGCGCCGCCGCTTCCGGACGAACCTCTTCTGGATGGGCCGTCCGCCGATGGTGATGGACAAGGAGTACAAGCTGAAGATCGGGTCGACCCAGGTCGGCGTGGCGCTGGCCGAGATGAACCAAGTGCTCGACGCATCCGAGCTGGGAACGGTCCTCAACAAGCAGCAAGTCGACCGGCACGACGTGGCCGAATGCGTGCTCGAGACAACCCGGCCGATTGCCTTCGACCTGCGCAACGACGTCGAGCCCACGGGTCGTTTCGTCATCGTGGATGAATTCGAGATCGCCGGCTGCGGGATTATCCTCGAGGCCATGGACGATTCCGGATCGCTCTTGTCGGCCCATATCCGCGACCGGGAATTCCACTGGGAACGCGGATCGGTCACGGTCGACGAACGCACCAAGCGGAGCAAGAACGCCGGAAAACTGATCATCCTTCACGGGCCGTATGGCTGCGGGAAACGGCGCATCGCGAAACACCTTGAGCGCGCCCTGTTCGATCGCGGGAACCTCAGCTACTATTTCGGCATCTCGAACTTTTTCGAGGAACTCGACCATGACGTCCACACGCGGAACATCGGGCGCGAACGCCACCTCGACAAACTGGGCGATCTCTCGCGGGTGATCGTGGATACGGGTACGTTGCTCATCACGACGATCACCGACGCGGACGACTTCGATTTGGAGAAATTGAACCTCCTAAACGCCCCGTCGAAGGTGTTCGTGGTAAATGTGGGCGACAACACCTTCGGGAGTTTCAAGGTCGATGTCGAGTTGTCCTATCGGCCGGACGAAGACGAGGCCGCGGAGAAGGTCATCGCCGAATTGAAGCGGCAAGGAATCCTGACGGACTGATTTCACTCCATCCTCGATGGGTTTTCGGCCCCAATTCGCGGGGCGATTGGCGGCGGGCACCGCTTTGGAGAGTGTTTGTTGGCATGCACGTACCCTGTGGTACAATCACTGTAAGGCATCCCGGCGTAACCGCGTGTTGCGCCGCCCCCACGCCCTGCGGGGCGTGGATCTTTTTATGATTCGTCGCGTCCACATGTTCATCGACGGCTTTAATCTCTATCACGCCGTCGGGAGCACATCGATCCTCAAACCGCCGCACTGGTAGCCAATCGGGCAGTCTCGCAGCCGGGGGCCTTGGGCGTGCGCGCGGAATTTTTTTCTTGAATTCCGCGCATTAACCGGTATATAAAGTGCGCGTAGGTCTACCCCCCACCCAAGCCCGGGCCCGCAGGGTCTGTGCGCTTCTCGAGAATGGGCCTCCAGTCGAGGCATTCTACCCACCACGTATCAAGGTGACGGGGAAAGTGTATGTATTGGGGCCGGACCGATCGGGCGCCGGCGAGCATTGGACTTGGGGCTTTGTACATGCGGGAGGACAAACGCAAAATGTACGTACCTGCGAAACTGTTTTTCACACGCGGCGTAGGCAAGCATCGCGAGAAACTGGCAAGTTTTGAAATGGCGCTCCGCGCGGCCGGGATTGCCCAGTTTAATCTTGTGCGCGTGTCGAGCATCTACCCGCCGGATTGCAAAATCATCAGCCGGGAGAAGGGGCTCGATGAGATGAACGCGGGACAGATCGTCCACGTGGTGCTCGCGGAGTCGGCGACGAACGAACCG
The DNA here is from genome assembly GCA_947486375.1 of Candidatus Hydrogenedentota bacterium. Classification (GTDB taxonomy): domain Bacteria; phylum Hydrogenedentota; class Hydrogenedentia; order Hydrogenedentales; genus CANKTP01. The sequence continues at coordinate 7,253 of CANKTP010000018.1, forward strand.
CGGCGGTTGCTGGCGTCATCGATCGGGGTGGCCATTCCGAAGGACCCGAAGCAGTTCGGCTATCTTTCCGAGGTCCACGACTACGGGATGACGGAGAAGAAGGCGGCGGACTATGCGGAGGACCTTGCGGCGCAGATGTTCGCCACGGTCTGCGGGCTTGAATTCGACCCGGACAAGAGCTGGGACGAGCGCAAGGAAATTTGGCGCATTAGCGGGAAGTTCCTGATGACGCGCAACATCACGCAGACGGCGCTTGGGGACAAGGACGGCCTGTGGACGACCGTGATTGCGGCGGTGGTGTTGTTGCCCTGATTTGGCGGGGAAGGGCGGACACGTAGGTCCGCCCCTACGGGATTCTCCACGCACATAGTTCTAAACGGACAAATGATTCACCGGCACCCCCACTCTTCGGGCTGGGGGTGCCGGGCGATTTTGGGCCTCGATGGCCTCGAAAGGATTAGGACATGACCAAGCACAATTGGCTTTCCCGCGCGCGGATCGCGCCCCCGGCGATCAACGCGGATTTTTCCGTGGCCGAGCTAATCGACCAGACCTTCATGGCGTATAACGGCGCTCGCCTGCGCGAGGCCTGCCAACTATTCTCCGGGCCGATGCAGGACCCGAAGGTGACCATCGGCGTCTCGTTGACGGGCGCGTTGACGCCAGCGGGCCTCGGCTGCTCGTGCCTCGTGCCGTTGATCGAGCGCGGCATGATTGACTGGATCGTCAGCACGGGCGCGAACCTGTACCACGACACGCACTTCGCGCTCGGGATGAGCCTGCACGCGGGTTCGCCCTTCCTCGACGATCGGGAGCTGCGCAAGGACCAGATCATCCGCATCTACGACATTCTCTTTTCCTACGACGTGCTTCTCGACACAGACAAGTTCTATTACGAGTTGATCTTCGGCCAAGAATTCCAGCGCACGATGGGCTCGGCGGAGTTCCACTACCTCGCGGGAAAATACCTCGCGGCGCGGGAAGAGGCGCTCGGTGTCCAGGGCAAGAGCCTGCTCGTCGCGGCGTACAAGGCCGGCGTGCCGATCTATACGTCGTCGCCGGGCGACAGCTCGACGGGCATGAACGTCGCCGCCGCGGCGCTGCACGGGAACAAGTGCGTGATCGATCCCTCGATCGACGTCAATGAGACCGCCGCGCTGGTCTACGACGCGACGCAGGACGGATTCAGCGGCGTGCTCATTCTCGGCGGCGGATCGCCGAAGAATTTTGTGCTCCAGACCGAGCCCCACATCCAGGAAGTCCTCGGGTTGCCGAACAACGGCCACACCTATTTCATCCAAGTAACGGACGCGCGGCCCGATACGGGCGGCCTCAGCGGCGCGACGCCGGCCGAGGCGGTAAGCTGGGGCAAGATCGACCCGGACCGGCTGCCGGACTCCGTCGTGTGCTATGTCGACACGACGGTCGCGCTGCCTTTGATGACGGCGTATGCGATTGAGAAGGCGCCGGCGCGTCCTTTGCGGCGGCTGTATGACCGCAGGGTGGAGATGACGGCGCGCATCCAGAAGGACAGCCTCGAGGTGCGGCGGAAAAAGTAGAAGCGTCCAGGGTGGAACAGACACTCTTGTCTGTTCATGAGCAAACCTTGAACGGAACAGAGAAGAGTGTCTGCTCTACCCTAGCTCCGTACGAACAGCATCTATGGTGAGGCGCAGGCCTTCTTCCAGCGGCACCTTGGGTTCCCAGCCCAACAACGTCCGGGCGCGCGTGATGTCGGGCTTGCGCTGCTTTGGGTCGTCTTGGAATGGCATCTCGACCGTTATGATAGGTCCCGCGCCGGGGATCATCGCCGTCACGCGCTCGGCCAATTCGCGCACCGTGAACTCGACGGGGTTGCCGATGTTGATCGGGCCCGGCTCATTCGACATCAACAGCCGCAAGATACCGTCCACCGTGTCCGTCACGTAGCTGAAGCTGCGGGTCTGGTTGCCGTCGCCGTAGAGGGTGAGCGGTTCGCCGTGAAGCGACTGCCGGATGAAATTTGTCACGACGCGGCCGTCGTCGGGTTTCATGCGGGGGCCGTAGGTATTGAAGATTCGCACGATGCGCGTGTCGAGTCCGCGCTCGCGGCGGTAGGCCATGGTGATCATCTCGGCGTATCGTTTTGCCTCGTCGTATACGCTGCGCTCGCCGATGGGGTTCACGTTGCCCCAATAGTCCTCGTTCTGAGGGTGCTGTTCCGGGGGCGGATCGCCGTAGACTTCCGAGGTGCTCGCCAGCAGGAACCGGGCCTTTTTCTCGATCGCGAGATCGAGCATGCGGTGCGTCGCGAACGACCCCGCGCGAATCGTCTCGAAGGGCAGGCGCTTGAAGTCGGGGGGGCTCGCCGGCGAGGCGAGATGCAAGACGTAGTCAACCGGGCCGTCCACCGCGAATGGTTCGGAGACGTCCTGTTCGCCGAGGAGAAAGCCGGGATGGCCAATCAGGTGCGCAATATTCGATCGGCGGCCCGTTAGGAAATTGTCGAGGACGAATAGCCCGTGTCCCTCGCCAAGGAGCCGGTCGCAGAGATGTGACCCGATGAATCCCGCGCCCCCGCTGATGACGATTCTGCCCATGTATCCTCCCAAGTTTTACGACAAGACCGGGCATTATCGCATTGCGCCGCGTGGGGCGACAAGGGCAGGGTCGCATTTGGGCTTGCGCCTGGCGAGCGGGCATGGAGGATATGGACATGATGGACGATATGGACGCACGTTCCGCGAGGGTAGCGAGGCACTTGTGTGGCGCCTGCCGGTCAGATTCCCAAGGTGTCGCGGATCGATTGTTCGAGCCCGTGTTCGCCCAACACGGCGGACTCTCCCGGCGCGGGCAGGGAATAGGGCACGTATTCGCCCCGGTCGAAGATCATCCACACATAGGACGGGTGGTCGAGGGGGCGTTCGAATCGAAACGCGACGGCCAGCGGTTCCCCGGCGGGCGACGCCTCGAGGACCGTGGCCTCGAATTCGGGGAGTCTCACCGCGTCGCCGGCGCGCATGGGGTTGGTCGTTTCGCGGCGGAAAATTTGGCAGTTGAGGTTCTGGAAGAAGCCGTTTGCCGGGCGGAGGACGAGCGTGCGTTCGTCTTCCCGTTCGACGCGGACCGAATTGGTGCCGGCGTAGAGCCAGCGCCACGCGCCGGGGAGTTCTTGACCCAATGCCGGGCGGAATAACGGCAGCGTCGCGGCGAGCAAGTCGCCGGGCGTGTTGAGCGTGATGACAGTCTTGTCCGTCGCCGCCGGGACGCTGTTATTCATCTTCTTCACTATCCGGTCGAGCACGCCCGCGCCGAGGCTCTCCCCCACCAGCGCCACCGGCGCGACCACGAGATGGCACACGATCAGGAACGCCGCCATGCGCCTCGGCCATGCGCCCGCACCCCAGCGTCCCTCGAGCCAACTGGACAAATACAGCGCGACCAGCCCGGCCGCGCCGATGCTCGACATCATCAGGTTGCGATCGGAGGGGACCGTGGCGCAGGCGGGCAGGATGGCGAGCACGGCGCCGAGCAGGTAGTAGCGGGCCGTGGCGCTTTCGCGGAGCAGCGGGCGGATCGCTTGGCCTAACACGGCCAGCACACCGAATGCCGCCGCGGCGTAGGCCCATCGAAGCGGATCGGCCAACGGCGCAATCGCGGCGGACTCCGGCAGCGTAAACAACGCGAGAAGGAGCGCGCCGAGATAGGGCGGGAGCGTTTCCGCGAACACGGGCCACTCGCCGACGGGATCGACATACAGCCCCGAGCCGTAGGTGCCGTGCCCGCCGGCGGAATACATCGCGCGCCATGCGGCGACGACCGCGAGATACGGCAGGAGCAGCGCAAAGGCCTTGGCGAAACCGCGCGCGGAGAATCGGTCCTTCTCGCCGCGGGAGAGCGGATCCATGAATACCGCATGGGCGAACAGATACGCCCCGATGGAGACGGCGCCCTCGGCGCTGAGCAGGCCCAGCGCGGTCAAGACAACTCCAACGGGCGCCCACGGCCACCACGCGCCAAACGGTTTCGCCGCCGAGGCCTTGCCGCGCCATGCGTCGTGGGCATACAACGCGCCAAGCCCGAACAGGCAGCCGAGCAAGGCGCTACGGTTGGCCAACCACCCAACGGGTATGCCGTGGCCCGAGTCGATGGCGAAGATTAGGCCGGCGAGTCCGGCCACGGCCAGCGGCAGGCGTTGGCGGAAAAGGGCGAGGGCGAGGGCGCATGTCAGCCCGTAGAGGGCCAGGCTGTGCAGGTGCATGGGCCACGCCGTGCGCCCGAAAAGTTTCCAATCGACCCAGTGCGTCGCCGCGGCCAGGGGCCGCCACAGATCGACCTTCCATGCGGGATCGGCCCACCAAGGCAGGATGCCGATGTCGCGCCGGTAAAGGTTCCTGTCGAGGTCGCCCTCCGAAAAGGTGAAGGTGTTCAGGGTGGGCTGGGCGATGGGCTGCAAGATTGGCGGGCGCTCGAAGATGGTCAGGATGTAGTAGTCGTCTTGGGCGAGGCCTGTCGCGATCGACGGCGCGGTCAGCAGAACCCCGAGGAGAGAGACGCAAAGGGCGAAACGGCGGCGCCGGGACAGCGATTCGATTCGGCGGAGCAGCCGGACGGAAAACGGTGTGGAAGTCAAGTGACCCTTTCGATGGACGGTCTGCGGTCTTGGGCATGGGGGCTTGCCGCCCCGGCCGCGAAACATCGATGGAACGCGCCATCCGGCCAAGATCCGCAAAGTGTACCGCAATCCGGGGTGCCGAAGGCGGCGTCCTCGACCTCCTGGGCCGAATCCCCGCCGGGGGTGCGTCAGGGAATTAGGAATGGACGAAATGGACGAAATGGACACGATGGACACGATGGATGAAATGGACGAAGTGGGCGGATTGCAATACGCCCACTTTCCTGACGCCCCCCCAATCCTCGAGGTCGAGGGATAAAATTCACTCCTTCCTGTGTTACATTGGGAACCGTGTTTCCCCCCATTGGATCATCAACGAAGGAGAATGCCACCATGAAAAAAAGTTGGTTAGTAGCCGGAACAGGGCTGGCCTTGGCCTGCGCCTTGGCTGCGGGGATGTTCGTCAAGGGGGTATCGGCGCAGCCGGGCGCCCCGCGCAAGCCGTTGCCCAGTCCCTATGCCGAGACCTTGCAGCGGATTGGCGTCGCCGACGTGAAGATCGCGTATCACCGTCCCGCCGTCAAGGGCCGTGAAATCTGGGGCACCAAGCTCGTCGAATACGACAAGCCCTGGCGCGCGGGCGCGAATGACACGACGGTGATTTCATTCGAGAAGGACGTAAAGATCGAGGGTCAGGCCCTCCCGGCAGGCGCCTACGGCTTCCACATTATCCCCTCGGCGGACAAGGACTGGATCCTCATCTTCAACAAGACCTCGAAGAGCTGGGGCAGCTACACCTACAAGGAGGCCGACGACGCGCTGCGCGTCAGCGTCAAGCCGCAGGATGCGCCTCTTCAGGAGCGCCTGACCTACGGGTTCGAGGACCTCACGGAAACCTCGGCAGTGGCTTACATGCACTGGGAAAAGAAAAAGGTTGCGTTTAAGATCGAAGTAGCCCAATAACGATTTCGACGCTCGATACATCGCCCGTCGCCATTGGATTCCGCTGGCGGCGGGCGTGTTGCTTTTGCAGGGCTGCGCGGGAGCTTTGGGTAGGCCATCCCCCCCCGAAACGCAAATGCAGGGCACATTCGCCTTGGTGCCGTGTTAAAGCGAAGATGGTGATGTTGTGTCATCCGATTGAAGTCCCTATACTAACCGAATAAATAGGGTATTTTCGCCGATTATCGGCTTCGATGAGTAGAATACTTGCACGTGTACGTGTTACGACCGGGAACCACGGGAGGAAGTTTAGGATGAATTCGAATCGTTTGATGCTTGCGGGAGCCGCGTTGGCGGTTTTCGTGGCGGGGGCGCATGGCGCGGAACCCGTTGCTGGCAAGAAAGTTACGTTCCACAAGGACGTGCTGCCGATTCTTCAGGAAAGCTGCCAGATCTGCCACCGCGATGGCGGGGCGAACTTGGGCGGCATGGTCGCGCCGATGGCATTCACGACCTACGAGGGGACGCGTCCTTGGGCGAAATCGATGGCGCAGCGGGTATCCGAGGGGAAGATGCCGCCGTGGCATGCGGCCCCGCAGCATCACGGCGTGTTCGCGAACGAGCGCACCATCTCCAAGGAAGCCGTCGAAACGATTGTGACGTGGGCGCAGACTGGCGCGACGGCGGGCAATCCGGCGGACGCTCCCACGGCCAAGGAATGGGCCAGCACCGGCGGATGGGTGATCGGCGAGCCCGACCTCATCGTGCGGATGAACGAGAAGTATTTCATCCCCGACGAGGTCGAGGACACCTACGAGTATTTCAACACGACCATCACCGAGGAGATGCTGCCGGAACCGCGCTGGATCAAGGCGATCGAGTTTCGCGGCGGCTGCAAGGCGGTGCATCACATCATCGCGACGCCGCTGGGCGGCATTGCGCCGGGGAATGACCCGACGATTTTTCCGGAGGGCATGGGCCGGTATTTGACGCCCGGCACCGAGGTCCGCTGGCAGATGCATTATCACAAGGAACCGGGGCCGGGCACGGGCGTGTATGACCAGTCCGAGGCGGCGATCGTCTTCTATCCGAAGGACGCGAAGATCACGCACGCGCTGCGCGACGAGGCCCTTGGGCGTTTCGACTTCGTGGTGCCCGCGGGCGCGGCGGACTACAGCATTCAGACGGATTTCACCTTTGCCGACGATTCGCGCATCGTGACGATGATGCCCCACATGCACGTGCGCGGCAAGTCGGCGAAATACGAGGCGTTCTATCCGGACGGCACCTCGAAGGTGCTCCTTGATGTCCCGAAGTATGATTTTAACTGGCAGACGCGGTACCAGTACAAGGAATTCGAGTTCGTCCCGAAGGGCACCAAGCTCGTGTTGACCACGGCGTGGGACAACTCGGCCAACAACCCGAGCAATCCCGACCCGACGATCGCGGTGACCTTTGGCGAACCGACGACGGCGGAGATGAGCTTCGGCTTCATGAACTATATCCTCGCGGTCGACCAGGAAGACATCCAGAAGGCGATTTCCGAGGGCGGCTCGAACGGCTTCGGCGTGGGTCGTGGCGGCGGCGGCGGGCGCAACATCGATCCGTCGCAATTCCTCGCGAACTTCGACGCGGACAAGGACGGCATGCTTCAGGAAACCGAGGCGCCGGACATGATCAAGCGTTTCTTCGCCGTGATTGACCAGGACAAAAATGGCGGTCTCACCAAGGAAGAAATGGAAACCGCGATGAAGCAGTTGCAGGGCGGCCGCGGCGGACGTGGCGGCGGGGATCGACGCAACATGGATCCCGCGCGCATGATGGAACGCTTCGACACGAACAAAGACGGCAATCTCCAGGAACCGGAGGCGCCGGAATTCATGAAGGACCGTTTCGCCACCATCGACCTTGACAAGAACGGTTCCGTGAGCGCGGAGGAACTGGGCAAGGCGGCGCAGCAATTCCAGAACCGCCGCGGCGGCGGCGAAGGCCACGGGAATCAGGAACAGGCACCCGCGCAAGCGCCGGCGGCCAGCACCGACTGACCCTAATCCTAACGAGAATATCGAAGGCCCGGAAACGCGATGCGTTTCCGGGCCTTCGTTTGTTGTGGAGGGGCGAACGACGCTTATTTCGGGTATGCGCGCAGGTTCGGGCCCGTGTAAATCTGGCGTGGCCGGTGGATGCGGGCGCCCTCGGCGTCTTGTTCGCGCCAGTGGGCTATCCAGCCGGGCATGCGCCCGATGGCGAAGAGGGCGGTGAACATGTTCACGGGGAAGCCCATGGCGCGGTAGATGATCCCGCTGTAGAAGTCCACGTTTGGGTAGAGCTTTCGCTCGATGAAGAATTCGTCCTTCAGGGCGATCTCCTCGAGGTTCTTGGCGATGTCGAGCAGCGGGTCAAGGACGCCGAGATGGTCGAGCACGTCGTCGCAGGCCTTCTTGAGCAGGCTCGCGCGGGGATCGAAATTCTTGTAGACCCGGTGCCCGAAACCCATCAGCCGGAACCCGGAGTCCTTGCGCTTGGCCATTTCCATGTACTTCTTGTAGTCGCCGCCGTCGGCGTGGATGGCGTCGAGCATCTCGAGCACGGCCTGGTTGGCCCCGCCGTGGAGGGGTCCCCAGAGGGCGCAGACGCCCGCGGCCATCGAGGCGTAGATGTTGGCCTGGCTGCTGCCGACCATGCGCACGGTGGAGGTGCTGCAGTTCTGCTCGTGGTCGGCGTGGACGATGAGCAGCATGTTCATGGCGTCCTCGAGGACTTTCGGCACGACATAATCGGAGGTGGGGCCTCCGAACATCATGCGCAGGAAATTGGCCGCATAACCAAGTTCGCGCCGTGGAAAGACGACGGGGAGTCCGCGCGAGGATCGATAGGCGGCGGCGGCGATCATCGCCACTTGGGACACGAGGCGCCGGATATGCACGTCAACGGGTTCGTCGTCACTGTAATATGTGGACATGGCGGCAATGATGGAGGATAGTATGCCCATTGGGTGCGCGGCTGGCGGGAAATGAGAGATCATCTGGAGAAGTTGCTGGTGAACCTGGTCGTGATCGGCCAGATCGGAGCGCCACTGGGTAAGTTGGCCCGCGGTGGGCAGCTCGCCATAAATCAGGAGATGGGCCACCTCGGTGAAGCGGGCGTTGACGGCGAGCTCCTCGATGGAATACCCGCGGTGGCGCAGGATGCCTTTTTCGCCGTCGATGAAGGTAACCGCGCTCTGGCAGCTCCCCGTGTTCCCGTAGCCGGGATCGAAGGTGATTGCCGTCGACTTGGCGCGGAGCGAGGCGATGTCGATCGCCGTTTCCCCTTCCGAGCCGGAAAACACGGGAAGGTCGTACTCCTTGCCTTCAAGAACCAATTTCGCGACGCTCATGCCGATCTCCATAATCGACCGGGGAAGTTCCCAGCGATGCGGAAAACTACACCATGAACAAAGGCCGGATCAAACATGGGGCGGATCGCCGCGCCCGTTTTGGCGCCTGCGCGGGGCGGGGTATAATCGCGGGATGAACAAGCCGCACCCGAACAGCGTACGCCGGCGCATCCTTCGGCAACTGTACGATTTCTATTCCGAGAACCCGCTCCACATGCTGTCGCCCGAGGATTTGCTCGAGGACGGGAGCCTCCGCCGGGAGGAACTTGCGTTCAATTCTTTCTATCTTCACGACTGCGGCCTGGTCGAGATGATGGTGGGATACAATCCCCCACTCTTCGCCGCGATTCGGATTTCGCCCAGCGGGGTGGACGTTGTCGAGAACGAGGCGGAGTTCAACCGGCGTTTCCCGGCGTTCGACCCGGGGTCCGATGATCGCCGCGAGGAAGGACTCGGTTGCCTGTATGAGGTGCTGGAAGAGGTCCAAGCCGCGCCCGTCCATGGGATCCGCAAGGCATGGCTCCTCGATGATTTGAAGGGCCTGCGGGACGCCCTCCGCGAACCCTCGGGGCAATGGAATCATCGCTTGATCGGGATATTGATGTCCGGCATGCGCGAATATTTTGGGCGGGACCCCGGGGAGTTTTTGCCTTCGCTCTCCCGTCTCGCCACGATTCTGGATCCCGAACCTCCCCAAACGGACGAACCTGCCGAGGAATAGTCGAATGCCCGAAACAGCCTCATCGATCCCCGCCGCCGGCACGAAGGCGCCGTCCTTTTCCCTTGACAGCAGCGATGGGACGAAGGTCTCGCTGGCCTCGCTCAAGGGCCGCAAGGCCGTCCTCTATTTCTATCCAAAGGACGATACGCCCGGGTGTACCACCGAGGCGCAGGAATTCCGCGACCTTATGGGCGAATTCAAGGAACTGGGGGTCGCCGTCTTTGGCATCAGCCCCGATGGCGTGGAATCCCACTGCAAGTTCATTGGAAAACAAGGCCTGACCTTTCCGTTGCTTGCGGACTTGGACCACAAGGTGGCGGGCAAGTTCGGGCTTTGGGTCGAGAAGAGCATGTATGGGAAGAAATACTGGGGCGTGCAGCGGGCGACTTTCTTGATCGACAAATCCGGAAAGATTGCGTTTGCTTGGCCCAAGGTGAGCCCCAAGGGACACGCACAGGAAGTGTTGGACGCGGCGAAGGCGATGACATGAGGGCGTGACGATCCGGGGGAGGGCGAGGAACCGGCGATAGCGCCAAAAATCGTTGCATTGGGGATAGAACCGAAGGGACTGAAAGGACGGAAAGGGGGGGGCGAAGGGAGACTTGCCGATTTTTGGTGGTGACGAAAATTGCGGGGAGATGCAACCGGCGGGGGCCGGGCGAATATATACCCATTAGTGCGGCATCCGGCCCGACGGCGATTATGCGCGGCATGGCGGATGGCGTAAGGATGCGACTCCATGAAACGCTCGCTCGCACTGTTATTGGCCGTGACGGCGGTCACATCATTGATTTGGTGGTGGGCCCGTACGGTCGAACCGGGGCCGTTCCCCGTTGTCTCTCCGGTTGTCGCGTCCGGCCTGCCGACCATCGAGACCCCGCCGCCCACGCCCGCCATTGATGACGGAGTTCCCGCAGCACCATCGGCCTTCGCGAGCCTGTCGGGGGTTGCGCGGTTCGAGAGCTCCGGGGAACCCGCCGCGGGGGTCACGGTGTGGATCATCCATGACTTCATAACCGACGAGCGACATTCCGCCACAGCTGACAGCGAGGGCCATTACACCATTGGCGGATTGACCCTGCCAGAGCGCGGCGTCGATCTATTTATCCAGGTCAATGCGGAGATCGCCGGATGGCATGCGAAGTACACGGGGCCGGAATTTCGACTCCACCCGGGCGAGTCGCGGACGGATGCAGACGTGACGTTGTTCGAGAATCGGGCGTCGATTTCGGGCACGGTGATGGCGCGGAAAACGCTCTTTTTCCCCGAAAAATTGGGTGGAATATTCAACCGAATATACGAAAGGAACGATTTGTCTGTCTGGGAGGAAGTCGGCGGCGAGGTGGCCACTCCGCTTCGCGGTGTCACGATCCGACTCTCTCCATCGATCCGCCTGGGCACGCGAGATCCTGTGGCGATGGAGGCAATCTCAGATGACGCGGGCCGCTTCGAGTTTCCTTTTCTGGCGCCGGGCGAATATCGGGTGCGCGCCGTGCCTCCCTTGGATGCGGTCCAGATGTCCGTCGAAAAAAACGCATCTGCCGGCCACCTCGTTAAACTCGAAGGCGTCGATCAGGAGGCCAACATCGAACTGAGCGTCTCGCTCGACGATGTTTCGGTCACGGGCCGGGTCACGGATATGGCGGGCGCACCGATAGCAGGCGCGAGCGTGATGATTACTACGATGGCCCTCGACGATGAGGGTGCCCCCGTCACCCCATCAAAGACCGTCGTCACGGGAGAGGATGGGACGTACCGAATAGACGGGCTCGGCACAAAGGGTGACTTTGGAGCATTCAATTTTCTGGCTTCGGACAGTGGTTCCTCCCCGTCGCCCGGGTACTACCGTTTGAGCGTAGACGAGGACGAATACGCGCCTGCGGAGAAAGTCGTCTTCGCCCTCCGGCACGCGGATGTGAGTCTCGCGGAGGCGATATATGCCGAGGCGGTACGCGCTTCGGATTCGATCCCGGAGCTGCGCGATGAGATCCCGGAGTCGATTCGTCCCGGCCCGCCGCTCACGAAGGACGACGTACTGACCGAAGTCGATTTCGTCCTGATACGGTCGTCCAGCGTCGCCGGAATAGTGCAAGACCTGCGGGGTGCCGCCGTGCCGGACACGCGCATTCGCCTCGTTGTGCTGCTACCGGAGTCCGGTCAATCGCCGCCGCCCTTTACGCAGCGGGTGCCGGAGATCGATTGGATGGAATCGGATTCGGCGGGTCAGTTTCGATTCGAGCGCGTCTCCGCCGCAACGTATCTCTTCGAAGTGGATAATGGCGCGGGGCCACTCAAGGCGAAGAACGATCCCCTCGTGGTCGATATCGGCAAGGAGTACAAGGACATCATCGTCGTGGTCGAGACGCCGGACAATCGGGGGAATCTCGTTGGGAAAATAACGTCGGCGGACACCGGCAAACCCGTCGCGAATCTCGAAGCCTCGGTACAGCCCCTCGGCGAGGATCGCGTCGAAGTCGCCGACCGCCGCGTTTATGGCCAGATCGACGATACCGGCTTGGTGAGGATCGAGGGCATCCTCGCCGGGCATGCCGTCCTTTCGCTTCACGCCGAAGGCTACGCATTCCGAGAAATTCCCACGGAAATCCGCCCCGGCGAGACAACGACACTTGATGTCGCGCTACACCCCGAGGCGCTGATCTACGGCTACGTGTCGCGCAACGGCGGGCCGGCCGGCCACGGGAGCATCTCTGTTCCCGGCATCGGACAAGTCCACTCCCAAGCGGATGAAACGGGCTACTACGAGTTCAAGCAACTCCCCGCCGGGACGCACCTGCTTCGATACCAAATCTGGCTCTACGAAGACGAGCGCGGCGGGTGTGCTGCTTACGAAGCGCGATGGGTCACCACGAACAACGCCGAACGCACGCGCATGGATGTCGACTATGACGGGTCAGCGGTGATCCAAGGTTCCTTCGATGGCCCGGATGACCTTGACTGGTCAGTGCGGCTGGAGGACGGCTCGATGGCGGGTGACGACAAACTCCGCGCCTCCTGTTGGAAATTCAAGGCGAACGGACGCTACGAGTTTATCGACGTCCCTGCGGGCGCCTACACGCTTGTCGCGACGGCCTACGGAGATGCTGACACGGTCATCGAGGAATCCCGCGAAATCTCGGTTGGCGAGGGCGAGGAATTGACGGTGAATTTCGATTTGCGGTGAATTTCGATATCAAGTCCGTGGCGTCAAGCCAGTCCATTCCGCCTCGTCTAATTCGATATAATCCCGACGACCTCGATAGGAGAGGACGAAATGACGATCCACAGCATTCAGGTCCCGGATGACGCGCTCGATGTCTTGTGCCGGAAGTGGAAGATTCGCCGGTTGGAGATTTTCGGTTCGGCGCTAAGAGGCGCACTTGGACCCGACAGCGACGTTGACCTATTGGCTGAATTCGATCCGGACGAAAAATGGTCTTTGATGGACATGGTGGGGGCCGAGGAGGAATTCGCGCTGCTTTTCGGTCGGCGAGTCGACCTCGTGGACAAGAAAAACCTCGAACGCAGCGACAACTGGATCCGTCGCAACGCAATTTTGGATTCTGCCGAGGTCATCTTCAATGCATGATCCGCGGGCCTCTGTGCTCGACATGTTGCACGCCATCGCCAGGGCGAGAGACTTGGCCGCCGGAATCGATGAAGCGGAGTTTCTTGGCGACGAACGGACCCGATGGGCAGTCTATAGCCAGATTATTATTCTTGGCGAAGCCGCCAACCGTGTCGACCGTATATTCCAGGCAGCCCACCCGGAAGTTGCATGATCGAAAACAATCGGAATGCGCCATCGGCTTGTGCATGGCTACGACAATGTGAATTGGAGCCAGGTTTGGGAAACACTCATCGAGGATTTCCCCTCACTTGTCGTGCAATTGCAAGCACTGGTACCTGGGGAGAACCCATGAGATTGCTTCCCTGTCACACCCGATTCCCGTGCATCGTCTATAGGGACAAACATCCCAACCACAGGAGGAACACCCCATGAAACTCTCACGGCGTTCAATGGCACGATGGATCGGCATCCCCGCGGCGGCGGCCCTGCTGCTGACGCTCGGATACGCGGCGGGCGTACACGCGCATGCCGGCAATCCAATGGTGAAAGTCACCCAGATCACCACGCAGGAAATCCCCGAGCTGCCCGGCAAGGTCATCCAGGTGATTGGACTGGACTTCGCCCCGGGCGCGGCCTCTCCCCCACACCGTCATCCCGGTCATGTATTCGTGTATGTTGCCGAGGGCATGGTCAAGAACGAGATTAACGACGAAGGCGAGAAGACCTTCGCCGCGGGCCAATTCTTCCACGAGGCGCCGAATGATCTGCACAAATCATCGAGCAACGCGAGCAGCACCGAACCCGCGAAGGCGGTGGCGTTCATGATCCTCGACAAGGGTAAACCCCAAACCTCGCTAGAACCGAAACATTAAGACGGAGCGGCGCGCACGCTGGAAGCTACCCCACGACAGAAATCGACCGCCACGCGCCCGGGAAACGCCGACCCTTGGGGCGTACGCACGTTCTTGTTCCGCGCGGCAATCGAGGCAGGCGACGCTTGTGGGCGGCGGTTCGTCTACAATCGCGAATTGCCCCCCGTGGGTCGTTCCATCGTCGACGTGCCCTACGGCCCGGACGCGGCGCACAGGCTTGATGTGTTCGTGCCCGAGGGCAGTGGGCCCTGGCCTTGCGCCGTGTACATTCACGGGGGCGGCTGGATTTGCGGGCGCAAGGAGAACCACACGCGGTTCTGCCGGTGGCTCGCCAGCGAGGGGTTCGTCGCGTTCAACGTGAATTATCGCCTCGCGCCGAGGCATCCATTTCCGGCGCAGATCGAGGACACGGTCGCGCTGTTGGGTTGGGTTCGCGATCACGCCGCTGGGCATGGGGGTCTTCCGGAATCGGTCATCATCCTCGGGGACTCCGCGGGCGCGCACCTTGCGTCGTGGTATGCGGCGGCCTTGGACAAACCCGAATTGTTCGAGCGGACAGGCGTGCGGGCCACCATGCCCAAGTCGTCCATTCGCGGGCTTGTACACTACTACGGCGTGTACAACTTGGTCCGCTACCTTCGGGCCACGCGCCCATTTCATCTGGTCATGCCGGAATCGTTACTCTCGCCAAACCCCCAGCACCACCCGGAACGCGCGATTCTCGCCACGCCCAACCTCCACGTCACGCGGGAATTTGTCCCAACGTTGATGTGCGCAGGCGAAGCCGACGGGCTCTTTGAATCGTCCGTCGAATTCGCCAAATGCCTCGAGACGGCCGGGGCCGAACACGAAGTCCTCTTCTTCTCCCGGAAGGAACATCCCGACGCTAGGCATGTCTTCCTCTACCACCACCGCCGCAGATGTTCCGTCGTTGCGATGGAACGCACGCTCGAGTTCATGCGGCGGCGGTTGGGGATGTAACGCGGGGCGCGTACGAACGCCGCTCGAGAGCGGCGCGAGGAAGGGAGTTTCGCCTCGTCTATCGCCGATCGAGGGAATTAGGGTGTCTTTTCGGCGATTCGGCCCGTCTCAACGTAGCCGTCGAAGAGAGGGTCGAACTCGGCCAGGTTGTCCTTGATGGCGTTGGGCAGGGCGTGCGCGTACAAATCGAGCAACGCGAGGGCGTTGATATTCGCGTCGCCCTTGGTGTTGTGGCGGAAACGCCGCGCCAAGCCGGCATTGATTACATGGACTTGTTCGTACAATGCGGACAGACCCTTCAAGTCGAACTCGAATGGCTCGCCTCGCTGGCGTAGAAAATGCTGGGCGAGGAGATAGGAGCCCGCGGAGCGAAAGAGGGTCTCGCTGGTCGTCGAAAAGGGAAGATGAAAGCGGGCCATCGGCTTGAACTTGCCGAGCACGGGGCAACCGCTCGCGGCCATGTAGAGCCCCATCAGGCTGCGCAAGGCCCTCTGCACGGTCGTGGTCATGCTGACCGTGCGGTCCTCGCTCGTGGCTGTTACCGTGGCCGTCGTATAGGAAATCAAATCCCCGAATATGTCCCCGAGTTCGGCCAACACCGCCGCCGCGGGGCAATAGTCGTACTTCGAGGTGTCCAACGGGCATGTCGCACAGGCGCCATTGTCCAAGCGGGCCCACTCGGGCGGGGTGTAGGACTCGGGACGAATGCGCTCGAGGGTCTCGGGATCGAGACAAAGCTCGAACGAAAGGTCGGTCGGGTTGTCTCCCTCGCACTCGAATCGATAATGGATGACAATGGGTTCCATCGACATGAAGCGCCTTCCCCTCGGGTTGTTCCGGACGGGGATTATCCGCTGTCAATGCGGGACATTCAAGGCCCGCCGCAATTCTCCGGATCGTCTTGAATCGGGGCCCATTCGGGCGGCATTGCTGAAACTTTGACGCCCGGGGATGCGTCCGATCCCGTGGAAGGATTGCTTGCCACGCATTGCGAGGGGAACTGATGATTAATAAATTGCGGGTCAAAGGTCGGAACCATCCGATTGTCGCGTTTCTTGCCATTGCGAATGTATCGACGCTAGGCCTTGGGGCGGTTGCGTTTTCGCCGATATTGGGCGATTTTCCAGCGTTCCGGACGATTTGCGAATACGGGGCCAAGTTTGGAGCCTCCGCGGGGGCATGCCTCGCGGCGCTGATACTGTGGGGGAGGCCGGGACTGGCGGCATTGCTCGCGCCCGTGGCTCGTTGGCGCGTCGCGCCGCGATGGTATGCGCTCGCCATTGCGGGCCCAGTCGCGTTGGTCGCGGCCGGACTGGCCATCACGGCCGCCACGGGGGATTCGATGGTTCGGGCGAATCCCGCGCCGTGGTTGCTTCTCGGAGCCTTCGTGACACCGATCTTCCTCGGGGGAGGACTCGGCGAGGAGATTGGGTGGCGCGCTTATATGCTTCCCCTGCTGCAATGCCGTTTGGGGCCGCTTCGTGCGAGCCTCGCCATCGGCCTCTGCTGGGGACTCTGGCACGCGCCGGCGTTCATGTTCGAGGGGACGGGCAAGTCCGGCGGGATAACCGGGCTGGTCGTGTTTACGATCCTATGCACCGTGCTGTCCGTGATTTTCACCTGGGTGTTCAATGCCAGCGGCGGCAGTCTCGCCATTACGATTCTGCTTCACGGGTGCTTCAACGGGTCGCTCGATGCCGCGGACCTGTTGTTTCCCGGCGCGGAACCGGACTTGTATGTAGCCGTCGCATTGTTGGTTATGGCCGTCGTGCTGGCCCTGGGCACCCGGCTTGGAGCGCCAGCGGGACGCAATTATCAGAATTGCACCGTGTAGGTTCCCGGGGTGGGCGCGGCGGATTTGACGATTAGGCGGCGGTTCTCGGCATCGTAGGTCCACCCCTCCCCCATCGCCAGGGGTTGGCCGTCGAACTGAACCGAACTGGGCGGTAGTTTCGCGAAGACGCGGAGAATGTAGGGGCCGACATTGCCGCTGAGCGTAATCGTGAGGGTTTCGCCGATGGTCGCCTCGACGGTCGTATCGGCGCTGCCGTCGGGAGGGTGCAGGGTGAACTTGCTCGTCTCGTGGGGATAGATTAGCCAGGTGGTGAAGCCTGAGGAGGTTTCGTCGCCGAGGCCGGTGTAGGCGCGGGAGATGTTCGTCGGGATGATGGCGCCGTCGCGGATGTAGACGGGGAATTCGTCCATGGGGTAATCGCGCGTGACGTGAACGGGGCCGGGCACGACGATGTCGTCCTCGAACCAATAGCGCCACCGGCCCTCGGGCAACTGCATGGTGCGGGCGGGAAGGTCTTCGTGGATGGGCGCGACGAGGAGGTCGTTTCCGAAGAGGTAGTGGAAGCGGCCATCGACGGGTTTCATCAGGGGCCGGCCGCCGCGATGGGCCTCGACGACGTTTGAGTAGATGTAGGGGATCAACTCCGTGTGCAGCCAGGAATATTCGCGGATGATCTCGAGCTCCTGCTGGGACCGTTTCCACATGGCCCGTTCGCTATGGCCGCCGTTGAGAAACAGTCCGCAGAAGGTGGAGAACTGCGCCCAGCGGATGTAGAGGTTCGCCGGGATTTCCCCGCCGGAATACCCGGCCACATCGGAGCCGATCACGTTGTAGCCCAGGGCCGCGCTTTTCAGGATGTCCGTGAGCGCCTCCTCGATCCCCTCCTTTTCCTCCGTCCACTCGTGGTCCTGGTCGCCGACCCAGTTGACGGGCGATGCATCCATCGGCGCGAAGCCCTCGGGGTGCGCGCTTCGATCGAAGGAGCGGACCATCGTGATGAACTCGGGGTTCTGCGTGAGGGCGTGTCTGTACTCGTCGCGGTAGTAGTGATCCATGTACCCGCGCGTGGTCATCCAGCCGGCGTGCGTGCGTTGATACGGAATGGGAAGCTTGCCGAGGCGCGAACTGAAGTAGGTGGCCGAGTCGTCCAACTTCCAGCCGTCGATGCCCCAGTCGAATACGTTCTGTTGCAGTCCGCGCCACCATTTCATCGCCTCGGGGTTCGTGTAGTCGATGAACCCGCCCTTCCCTTTCCACCATCCGGTTTGAAACCCGTTGCCCGCGGTATAGCCCTTGGCGGCGGCCTCCTCGAACCAATCCGGGGAATCCGTGATGCGCGTATCCTTGCTCTTGCTATTCACCATCGGCGTCATCCACAGGACGACGCGGATACCGCGCTGTTCGAGATCGCCGAAGAATTTCGCCGGGTCGGGATAGCGTTCCTCGTCGACGATGAAGTCGTTGTAACGCGTTGACCACGGGCTATCGATGAGGATGGTGCGCACGGGGAAGTCGTGTTTTTGATAGCCATCGAGCAACTCGAGGATTGCGGTCGAGGTGTTGATGTCATCTTCCCAGAGCCAGCACTCGAGGGCCCATGCGGGGGTCAGGGGGACGGAGGCATGGCGAGACCCGTTGAAGGGCATCCCCCAGAAGGGCAGGAGCCAGCCGAAATAGACGAGCGCGACGCAGGTTATGAGGATGAGCCCAAAGGCTTGGGCGAGCCGGAACAGACAACCGCGTTTCTTTTTCATGTAACCAGGGTTCCTGAAAGGGCTTGGGTTGCTTTCAATTTCGGCTGAAGTCCGGCGCGTATCGGGCTGGTCACAATAGTCCTTGCCCTCGTAGGATTTCCACAAGCCTCGGCTTCACGTACGGCGAAACACCGAATCCTCGCCGTATTTGGGCGAGCAATTCAGCGCTGCATGGTTCCATAAGTTGAATCGTCTTGTCCGCGATCGTCCGCAGATTGTCCAAGGTCGTACTCGTGGCCCTCTCATACACGACGTAGGAGCGATGGACGATAAACGGATGGACGCCGGCGTCTAGGATACATGCGTCGTCACAGCCATCCCGGTATGAACTTATGTTTACGACGACCACCCGTTCCGGATCGATTGCTGGATCGGAAACGACAATCCAAAGGTGCCTCGGAATCCCCGGGCGGTGCGCATTGATGAAGGCGGACCCGGCAACGAACACTCAACCCCCGAACAACTGCGCGAAATATGCGTCCTCGCGCGCCTCCTGGCCTATCCGTTCGAAATCGGCTTCTCGTCCAACGGCCTTCAACATGGTCTTTAGGTCAATCCGGTTGGACGAGCCGTCGGGCGGTTGGCATTCCCGCCATTCGGGCAGATCGTGCGTCTCGCTCCGGAGATCGCGCCAATCCTTCGCGCCGTGTGCGGCGAAAATCCGGTCGATTACGCTCCGCTCGTATACCGAAATCAGATCGTCTTCCGTCGGCGACAAGGAGGCCAACTCGTAGTTTCTCGTGGAGAAATGGCTCGCCCAATACGATTGGTTAACCTCGTTGGCGCGGCCCTTGATGAGATCGAGCAGGTTGGAGAGGACGGGGCCGTTGTCCATCGCGTATGGCTCGTCGCCGACAACCGGGGCACCACGTTCCTGTAGGCCCATCCGCTCGGCCAGATACAACAACTTCATCACGCAAAAATAATTGTGCGTGCGATCCGGATACTTCGCGAGCAAGTAGCCGGTGCATTGGGCGAGTTTTTCTATGTCAAAATGAAAGCTCATGGCGCGCACCCCGTGGGGAAATTGTATCACACGCTCCACTCTTTTCGACCGGCGTTTCCAATTTCCGGCGGCTATTCCATGTCCTCCGGCCAATCGGCTAATTGCAGGGTTTTCCCGCAGTGTGTTACCGTACGGACTGAATCTTAACGGCACACCGACTGGTTTATGCGAAGGGAGCACTCGATGGGAACACTGGCGTTGCGCGGGGGAAAGCCCGTGCGCGGCACTTCGGCGAAATGGCCCACTTGGCCGATGAGCGATTCGGGCGACGCAAAGCGAATGGCGGAGGTGGTAAAGTCGAACCGGTGGTCTTATGACGGGCCGGTCGAGTGGGCGTTTGCGGAGGCGTTCACGAAGTACGTCGGGGCGAAGCACGGGATGTGCAGCGCGAACGGGACGGTGGCGATCCAGATTGCGCTGGAGGCGCTGGATATTGGCGCCTACGACGAGGTGATCGTCACGGGATTGACCTGGCAGGCGACTGCGGCGGCGTGCATCGACGTGAACGCGATCCCGGTCCTCGTGGATGTCGAGCCGGACACTTGGTGCCTGGATATCGACGCCGTCGAGGCGGCGATTACGAACAAGACGCGGGCGGTGATCGTGGTGCATCTCTACGGGTGCATCGCGGACATGACGCGGCTACAGTCGCTGTGCAAGAAACACGGGCTGTTCCTGATCGAGGACTGCGCGCACCAGCACGGGACGTTCTGGAAGGGCCAGGGCGTGGGATCGCTGGGCGACATGGCGACGTTCAGCTTCCAAGAATCGAAGGTGCTCAGCAGCGGGGAGGGCGGCTTCAATACCTGCAAGACGAAGCAGCTGTTCGAGCGCCTGTATTCGCTACGGAACTGCGGGCGCGGGTACAAGGACGACATGACGAACGCGGTGCAGTCCGGCAACCTTCGCATCACGGAGTTCCAGGCGGTCATCCTCGAGGGGGGACTGGCGCGGCTCGATGCGCAGGTGAAGAAGCGGGACGTCAATGCCCAATACTTGACCTCGCGGCTGGCGGAAATTCCGGGTGTGTTGCCCATGCGCCGCCGCAAGGAAGTCACCCAGCAGAGTTATTTCAACTATGCGCTCCGAATCGACGCGAAGGACCTCAAAATTGACAATCGGGTCTTTGCCGCCGCCCTGAACGCGGAACTTTCCGCGAAGGAATTGTTCGAGCCGCCGTACCAGCCGTTGAACAAGTGCGATCTGTACAAGCCGCACACGAAATCGCGTCACCGGCTGAATTCGGACTACTGGAAGGCGATTAACCCGAAGCGCTTCAAGCTGCCGGTATGCAGCGATGCGCACGAGAAATCGGGAGTCGTGGTGCATCATGCGGCGTTGATGGGAACGAAGAAGGACATGGACGATATCGCGGACGCGATCACGAAGATCGTCGACCACGTGGGCGATCTCAAGGCGTCGAAGAATGGAGCGGCCACCGCGAAAAAGGCATTCAAGGCGCGGACGCGCTGGTAGCGAATCAGCCGGGCCGGACATGCGTCCTCCCGGTCGCGAGTAGGTTCTGGATGTTGGGCACGAAAACTCGAACGGAACAAGGAGACATCATGAAACACTGGACAAAGACAGCCCTCACGGCGATGGGCCTGGGCGCGGCTGCGGCCGCGGTAATCCTAGCGGGTTATTCGCATCGAATCCTGGCGGCCGAGGGCGGGGTCAAGGCGGCGATCGCCGTGTTGGCGCCGACCGATGGCAGCACGGTCAAGGGCACGGTGACCTTCAAGCAGGTCGAGGGCG
Organism: Candidatus Hydrogenedentota bacterium; assembly: GCA_947486375.1. Lineage (GTDB taxonomy): Bacteria > Hydrogenedentota > Hydrogenedentia > Hydrogenedentales > CANKTP01. Next base: position 28,620 of record CANKTP010000018.1, read on the forward strand.
GCGTCGAGATCGAGGGCCACATCAGCGGGCTCAAGCCGAGCAGCAAGCACGGGTTTCACATCCACGAATTCGGCGACCAATCCTCGCCGGACGGCAAGGCGGCGGGCGGACACTTCAATCCCGCGGGTCACGATCACGGCGCGCCGGATGGCGACAAGCGGCACGTCGGCGACTTGGGCAACATCGAGGCCGACGCGCAAGGCAATGCACACTACAAGCGTCTGGACAAGTCGGTTGAGCTGAATGGCGAGCATTGCGTGCTCGGACGCGGCCTGGTGGTGCATGCGGGCACGGACGACTTGAAGACGCAGCCGACGGGCGATGCAGGCGCGCGCGCGGCGGTCGGCGTCATTGGGGTTGCGAAGGGCGAATAGGATTCCATAGATCCATTGTGTCCATTGTGTCGGTTGGCCCAAACGGCCTAATGGACACGATGGACACGATGGACACGATGGACATGACGGGCGGTGACTGGTCCCAATCGTGCGGGAAATCTGGGTTCCCTATTTGATCGCGTAGACTTTGTACGTGATCTTGCCGGGGGAGGGGACCCCGATGCCGATGGCCATCACCTTGTTGAGCCATGCGTATTTCTCGGAGGATGTCTCGAACCAGGGGGTGGTGCGGAAGTAGAGGCCATCGGCGTTTTGATGGACCATGCCGCGGTACGTGATGTAGATGAGGGCGTCGTCGTCGGTCTTGATGACCACGCGGACGTCGAGCAGGCCGACGCCGTCTCCGCGCGTGCGAAACCAATCGCCGCCGCCGGGCAGGACCGTGGCCTTGATGCGCGGGCCTTCGACGGTGCCACCCTTCATGTAGTAGATGCGCCGGGCGCCTTCGGGGAGCTCGCCCATTTCGATTGGGTCTTCGAGTTCGCCGACGACGTCGAAGAGAAACTCGGTCTTTACGCCGTCGTCCGCCTTCTCTTGGGCCGATGCGGTCCCCGCCAGGGCCATGGCGGCCAATGCGCCTCCGCCGGCTACGCCGAAGGCCCTGCGTGAAACGTCTTCGTTCATGGTGATCTCCCGGCTTGAAAATAGGGACAGTCACCTATTTCCCCGAATGTGTGTGGGGGTTTCGTAACTTACGATAACGGAAAATAGGTGACTGTCCCTATTTTCACGCCAGCCATTTGGCCATGTCTTTTGCCCAGTAGGTCAGGATAAGTTTTGCGCCGGCGCGCTTGATCGACAACAGGGACTCCATCGCGGCGCGCTTCTCGTCGATCCATCCGTTCATCGCGGCGGCCTTGAGCATCGAGAATTCGCCCGAGACATTGTAGGCCGCGATGGGAAGGTCGTAGGTATCGGCGGCCCAGCGGATCACGTCGAGATAGGGCAGCGCGGGTTTCACCATGACGATGTCAGCGCCTTCCTCGACGTCGAGCTCGATCTCGCGCATGGCCTCGTGCAGGTTGGCGGGATCCATCTGGTAGGACGAGCGGTCGCCGAACTGCGGGGGCGACTCCGCCGCGTCGCGGAAGGGACCGTAAAAAGCCGAGGCGAACTTCGCGCTGTAGGCCATGATGGGCAGGTCGTCGAAGCCCTCGTCGTCGAGGGCGACGCGAATTTCGCTGATGCGGCCGTCCATCATGTCGGAGGGCGCGACCATGTCGGCACCGGCGCGGGCGTGCGCGAGGGACTCCTTCACGAGCAATTCGAGGGTACGGTCGTTGTCGACGTCGGGGTTGCCGTCGCGGTTGTTTGCGACGAACCCGCAGTGGCCGTGGTCGGTATATTCGCACAGGCAGACGTCGGTGATGACGCACAAGGAGGGACAGGCCTTCTTGACGCGCTCGATCGTGCGGCACACGACGGCGTCGGCGGCGTAGGCCTGGCTACCGACGGCGTCCTTGTGGTCGGGGATGCCGAAGAGAATGATGGCGGGCACGCCGAGGCCCTCGAGCTCGCGTGCCTCTTCCTCGAGCGTGTCCGGCGACCATTGGAAGTTGCCGGGCATGGACTTGATCTCGTTCTTGATTCCCGAACCGGGCCGGACGAACAGGGGCATGATGAGGTCGTCGACGGACACGGTAGTCTCGCGCACCATGCGGCGCAGGGTGGCGTTGCGCCGCATGCGACGCAGCCGGGTGATGGGAAAATTCATGAGGGATCTCCGGGCGCGGGGGGCTATTCTACATCCCCCTTGATCCCCCTTCAAAGGGGGACTTTATTCGCCGCCCATGAGGGGCCATTCTACCTTCTCGAGTCGGAGCTTGTATACACGCCCGCCGAAGAGGCGGAACCCGTCCACGGCGCCATCGGCATTGCGCGTGAAGTGATAGCGCAGCGACATGGCGACGAACCCGTCGGCGTAGTTTGGCATCAGCTCGAAGGTCCCGTGCTTGGGGCGCTTCACCGTCAGTTTCCCGTCGTTCAAGGAGACGCGAAAGAATACGTCCAACTCGGGGCTGTAGTACGTCCCGGTGTAGACCTCGAATCCGTTAGCACCCTCGGGCTTAACGCCGGCCTTGACGAGATTCTTGGTCTCGAATCCGGTCTCCTCGATGGTAACCGCAATGGACTCTCCCGAAGATTCGAACGCGACTGTCATGGGAATGCCGCGATTGATGGTCTGAAACTTCGTTTCGCTGAGGGCCTCCAATCCGAGCGCGCCTGAACCGGGCCGGATGATGCGCAGGCGCCCGTCTCCGAAGTTGAACTGCCGCATCACGCCGGTCAACGGATCGACGTAGGGACCTGCGAGGGCCTTCAGGGCATCTTCGGAGAGGGCCACGGCATCATGCCCCTCCTCGGGTTTCGGTTTCTCCTCGACCGTGTAGAGATCGGACAAATATACGTCGGCCACCTTGCGCGCGAGGCCCGCCGCGCTGACGGAACTAATGTTGCCCAATACGGCGATCTGAAGCTGTTGATCGGGAAACCACACCACCTCGCTGCGGAACCCGGCATCGGCCCCGCCATGGCCGATGATCCGCAGGCCGCGATGGGAACCGTGGGAAAGCGCGGAAGCGTAACCGATCTCGTTGTCGTTGTTGAGGCGTCCGCGCGTCAGCATCGACTCGATTACTTCGGAACCGCCCACGGTCATCGTGCGGAAATTGTCCATCCACTTGACGAGGTCTTCGGCCGTGGTGAAGAGACTTGTCGCGCCCGCGGTGGCGTACGAGAGCACGCTGTTCTCGAAGCCGTCGTCCTTCGGGGCGTAGGAATACGCGCGGTCCTTCACGATGAGCCGATGATCGTCGTGGTAGTGCGTACGCTCCATGCCGAGGGGCTTGAAGATACGTTCGGCGCAGAACTCGCGGAGGGGTTTTCCGCTCACCCGCTCGACGATGACGCCGAGGAGGGTGTAGCCCATGTTGCTGTAAAGCTCTTCCTCACCGGGATTGAAGTTCAACTCGCGTTGGCGCGAGACGGCATCGAGGATGTCGGCGGTGGTGAACACGTCGTCCCAGCGCCAGCCCATCAGCCCCAGGATTTCCCACTGGTCGCGGATGCCGCTCGTGTGGTGGATGAGGTGCCGGATTGTAAGGGCCTTGCCGAAGTCGTGGACTTCGGACAGGTACTTGCGGATGTCGTCATCGAGGGAGAGTTTCCCTTCCTGCGCGAGGAGAATGATCGCGAAGGCGGTGAACTGTTTCGAAACGGACGCGACGTGGAAGATGGTCTTCGGGGTGATTGGGATGTCGTACTCGAGTTGAGCGAGGCCGTAGCCCCTCGAGTAGAGGATTTCGCCCGCGCGGGCGACGGCCATCGAGCAGCCCGGCGAGCCCGGCTTCGTGAACTTATCGAAAACGACGTCGATCTGGTCCGTCTTCTCGTCGGCCCATGTGGCTGGCGTAACGGCCAGCAAAATGAACAGGATACGGGCGGTTGAAATGCGGCTTGACTTCACTTGGCGATCTCCGGTCGGGCTGATGTCAAAGAGGTATGGCCATGGTGCGGATGCTCTCGCCCCGGCGCTACGGCGTCTTGGTCAACAGTTCCTTTATTGCGGCGGTGAGCGTGCCCTCGACCTTCGGCGAGGTGCGCGAGGTGTAGACCTGCGTTTCGTAGCCACCCTCGCCATAGGATTTCTCGGTGCCGATGTAGCCCATGCCGTAGTCGCCGTAGGCGGCGACGCAGACGGTGGCTTCCGGCATCATGGCTTGGGCCGCGAGTTGGTATTCGACGAAGGACTCGCCGGGAAGGTGGAGCAGCCGCACGGGGCCGAGCTTGAGGGCGGTCAACGGGATTGGGGTTGGCGCGCGGCTGAGCCAGGCGAGTTCCTCGGCGGCACGAAGACGGTCTCGCCAGGGGGCGTTTGTGTCTTTAAGGACGGGCCATTGCTCTTTTGCGGTGACTTCCTCACGGGGGGGAAGGAGTGCCGGATGCACAGTCCATGCGATGTCTGCGCTTGTCAGCGCGGACTTCTTCGTCGCCTCCCACGCGCGTTTCATGCCGTCGGTGAGCTTCTGGACCAGCACCGGGCGATTCTCGGGCGCTCCGTCGTTCCATTTGCCCGCGGTGACGTTGCCGCCGGCGCCGTCGAAATGGATGTGGGGGACGCCGGGCAGGGCCTTTTCGCGTTCGGCGCGGGCGAGGCCAACCGTGTCGCAGCTCACGCGGCCTTTGCCGTAGTGACTCTGGGGATGCGTCGCGTAATAGGAGAGCACGGCGACCGGAGCGTCCCCGTTCCAGAGACTGATTACTTTGACCATCGGGTCGATCAGGCCAACGGGTTCGGCGCGTACCGCCGCGTCGACCGTGGCCGACCAGCGGACTGCCTTCACCTTGCCGTCGGTTCCCATGACGCGGCGGTTCGAGGCGAACTCGTGGACTTCGGCCTCGCCGACGCCGATGTGGGTGACGGGCGTCCGCGTCTTGACAGCCTCGCGTACTGCCGCCGCAGTGCGTTCGATTGCCGCTTTCGCGGCGGCGGGGGTGTACATCGTGCCCGAGAGGCCGTGTTCAGCGAGGAGCTTTTCGGTGGTGGGATCGTAGACCGGGGCGTCGTGCTGGTGGAGCGTATGTACCGTGGTCCTGGAGGGGTCGGTGCCGACGGCCTCGGCCAACATGGCCTTCCATTCGTCCTGGCCCTCGTTGGCGATGCCGATCCAGTCGACTGCGCAGAGCACAATGGGTTTCTCTCCGTTTCCTGGCCACAGGATAATGCCACGTGCGCTGAGGGGATCGTCGACCGATTCGACCGGGGTTATCACCCCGCCGGCGAGGGCCGCGCCGATGGGGGGCGTCACGTCGGCGTTGAACACGGCGATTTCGACGGCGCCTGCGTTGGCGCGGGCGATTCCGGCGATCATGGCGAGGATGGCAAGGAGAATTCGATGGGATGTCATGGCGGGGCTCTTCCTGCTGGGTTGGATTTGGAGAGAGTGTGACATAAAACCCGATCCGCTTCGAGAATAGGGCACGCGAGGGTGGGTACAGTCAATCATGAGGCTTCGCCTCACACACAACGATGAAAAAAGCACGGGCCGAGGGGACTGCCTCCGCCCATTGCGCGGCGGTTTGCGTAGTGGGCGGCTGGCTGTACCAGGTCTTCCACGGTGGCCGGGGACAGCCAGCCACGTTCCACCCAAACTGCCGGGCGGAACGCGGAGGCAGTCCCCTTATCGGGTAGTGGGTCAGTTTGAAATCGCCTGGCTGTGGCGTGATTCGTTGTTGTCCTAAAGCATGGAGAGGGCGACCACGTGAATACAACCCGGGATTTCGTCTACGGGTTGGGCGGACACATAGGTCCGCTCCTACACGGATTGGTAGGGGCGGACCTATGTGTCCGCCCAAT
>CANKTP010000019.1 GCA_947486375.1 Candidatus Hydrogenedentota bacterium
GTCGACCATCAAGTAGGTCATGCCGCCGTGCTTCGAGCCGGAAGAGTCCGTGCGGGTAATGAGGATGCACCATTGCGAGATGTGCGCCACCGAGGTCCAAATCTTCTGGCCGTTGATCACGAAATCATCACCGTCCTCGACTGCGGTGGTTTTCAGCGCCGCGAGGTCGCTACCCGCGTTGGGCTCGGAAAACCCCTGGCACCAGATTTCCTCGCCCGAGAGGATTTTCTCGAGGTGCGCCTTCTTGTGGGCCTCGGTGCCGTGCGCCATGATAGTCGGCCCGGCCATGCCCACGCCGATGGTGTTGAGGGGGGGCGGGGTGATGTAGTTCGAGACTTCTTCCTGCCAGATGAATTGGTCGATCGGCGAGGCCGCACGGCCGCCGTATTCCTTCGGCCAATCGATCCCGGTCCACCCGCCCTGCTGGAGCTTCTTCATCCAGTCGAAGCAAACCTTCTTGTAGGCCTCGGGGTCCTTCGGCGCGGGCCACGCCTCCGACCCGAAATCGCCCGGGATGTTCTTATTAATCCAGTCCTTGACCTCAGCCCGGAAGTCGTTTTCGGTCTTCGAGAAACTAAAATCCATGATGCTGCTCCCATCGTGCTTTTCTGCGGTATAAGGCCGATAGTCTACGCCACGATGGGGCCGCATGTCGAATTGTTGCTATACGAACAGATTGGGCATGAACGAACAGGGGCCATGGCCATTAATCATCGGAATAGACTCATGGCCCCACCGGAGAATGCCACCGATTATTGCCGGATGGTGTCGGCATTAGTCCCATACGTCCCATTCGTCCCATGGATCTGCCGGGAGTCGTCCCTGATCGGGCCGCCCCTACCCCAACCTCGGGTGCGGAGCCATCACCACAAGCACCGTCGCGTCCTCCAGCGACCGGTTCTCGATTCCATGCACCACCCCGGCTGGCGCCACGGCGGTATGCCCCGGCCGCAACGGCGCCACAATCTCGCCAATCCGCACGTGGCACGTACCCGTCAGCGCGTGATATACCTTGTCGTTCGCCGCATGATCATGCGGGGCCTGCGATTGGCCCGGCCTCAGGCAATAGACATCGCAGAACAGGCGCGGGGACTCGTACAGGCACACCTTCGCCATCTTCTCGCCGCTGAACCGCGCCAACGCCGCGGCATCGTAAATTGGTCCGCTCATGCTAGGCTCCTTGGGTAAGTCATTCCGGTCGGCATGGTCTCAGGAGCGGCGCAGTGCAATCAACCCAATTTCGACACGCCAAGGGGACTGCCTCCACGTGCGGCCCGGCGGTTTGGGCGGCACGCGGAGGCTGTACCCGCCCCCGTGGTCTCCGTATCGTCTGTGCGTCCATCCTCGCGCTAGCCACCACCGCAGCCCACGCCGAAGACACCGGCCCCGTCATCGCCGAGCGCTTCCATGCCCTCACGCGCGCGTCTACGTGGACCCTCATAGAGTCCATTCCCATCGAGTTCGACACCCACCATCCCCAAGGCATGATACTTCTCGACGACACGATCTATCTCTCCTCGGTCGAGGTCATCGATCGAGCCAAGGGCGAGGGCTTTGGCCACATGTTCAAACTCGACCGCCGCGGCAAACTCCTTCACGACCTCCATCTCGGCGAAGGCCCCATGTATCACCCCGGAGGCATCGACTTCGACGGCCATAGGCTCTGGGTTTCCGTCGCCGAATACCGGCCCGATAGCCGCAGCATCGTCTACACCGTCGACCCGGGGACGATGATCGCGCAGAAGCTCTTCGAGTTCCCAGATCACCTCGGCGCACTCGTCCTCGACCGCCAACGCAACCAATTGATCGGCGTGAACTGGGGATCCCGCCGATTCTATCGATGGCCACTCCGCGAGACCGGTAGCGGCCCCGCCCCGGACGATCCCCTGCACCCGGAGACGCAACCAAACGGAAGCCACTACATCGACTATCAAGACGGACACTTTCTCCCCGGCACGCGCTACGCCCTCTTCGGCGGCCTCGCCTCCCATCCCGGCCCCGGCGGCAAGGCCTTCACCCTCGGCGGCATCGAGTTGGTCAACCTCGACACCCTGCGCGCCGAGCACCAAGTCCCCGTGCCCCTTTGGTCCGACAGCGGCAGGCCCATGACCCAGAACCCGTTCTATATTGCGCCCACGAAAAAAGGCCTTCGCGCATATTTCCTGCCCGACGACAACCGGTCGACGCTTTACGTATACCTGGCGAAATGAGCCCAGCCCGGAAAATTCGGACGGGCAGGCGCGTCGTCCCAGTGCCCACGCGGCATGCCGCACGTGGACGCGAAGCGGCCCGTAAACCTAAAAACGGCAGTTGCAGGGGACTGACTCCGCCTTTTGCCCGGTGGTTTGTATGCCCTTCGTAGCCTTGGCGAAGGAGGGGGCAAAACGCGGTGTCTGTCCCTTTACCCCCCGCCGTCCCCCCAAAATCACCGCGCGGCGGCCAGGACCACCGTCCCAGTCGCCGCGCGAAACCTCAATCTACGTCCAGCTACCCCGCGAGGACCTTCTTCGCCTCGGCGGTCAGGATCGGCACCACCTCAAACAAATCGCCCACGATCCCGTAGTCGCAAATCTTGAAGATATTCGCCTCCGGGTCCTTGTTGATCGCCACGATGATCCGCGACGTCCGCATCCCGGCCTGGTGCTGAATCGCCCCGGAAATACCGACCGCAATGTACAAATCCGGGCTGACGACCTTGCCCGTCTGGCCGACTTGGTGAGAATGGTGAATCCAGCCCGCGTCGACCGTGGCGCGGCTTGCGCCGAGCGCGGCACCCAGCACGGTGCATAGCTCGCGGATCAACTCGAAATTCTTCGGATCGCCGAGGCCACGCCCGCCGGAGCAGACAATCTTCGCCTCGGTGAGCTCGACCGTGCCCGCTGCGGCCTGGGCCACGTTCTTGATGACCGAGCGCAGGTCGAGGGCCGGCATGTCGCGCTTCACCACCTCGGGCACGCCGTCGCCCTCGCGCTCGATGGCGGTGACGTTGGGCCGGAGCGAGGCCATCGCGGGTTCGGATTTGATCCGAATATCGGAGACGATCTTGCCGGCAAACACGGGCTTCTTGGCGACGAGGCCATTGTCCCAGTCAAGCTCGACGGCTTCCTGCACCAGCTCGACGCCAAGGCGCGCGGCGACAGACGCGCAGAATTCCTTGCCCACCGATGACGCCGAACCGATGACAACTTTCGCGCCGAGTTCTTTCGCAAGGTCGCGGACAATCGGCACGTAGCCGTCGCTCGAATAGTGGCCAAGCTTCTCGTTTTCGTAGGCATAGACCTTTGCGATGCCGAAGCCCTTGAGCTGGGCCACGTTCTGCTCGAGGGCGCGGCCGATGTACACCGCGTTCAACTCCATGCCAGCCTTCGCGGCAATCTTGCGGGCGGCGGTCGCGGCCTCGAGGGCGCAATTCTTCAGTTCGCCGCGTTGTTCCAACAACACCAATACGCTCATTGGGGAAACTCCTGGTCGGGGGAAATAGAGGTTAGAGGACTTTTTCTTCTTCGCGCAGGATGGTCAGCAGTTTCTTGACGCGTTCGGTACTGTCGCCGTCGAGAATCTTGTTGAGCCGGTTGGCGCGCGGGAGCGACATGCCGCTGACTTCGAGGCCGCTAACGAGCTTCGCCGCATCCAGGCCAAGGTCGGCCAGCGAGAATTCCTTGATCTCTTTCTTCTTCGCCTTCATGATGTTCGGCAAGGTCGGGTAGCGCGGCGTGTTGATGCCCTTCTGCATCGTGAACAGCGCCGGCAGCGGCACCTCGACGGTGTAGCTTCCGCCCTCGATCTCCCGCTCGACGGTCGCGGCGCGCCCGTTCAGCTCGAACTTCGTGACGATGGACGCGTGCGGCAAATCGAGAAGTTCCGCCACGCGCTCGGGGACCTGCGAGGCGTCGTCGTCGACCGCCTGCTTGCCCGCGAAGACCAGTTCCGGCCCCTCGGTCTTCACCGCCGCCGCCAGCATCTCGGCGATGCCCTTGCTGTTGAACCTCGAGGGGTCTTCCTTCACGAATACCGCGCGGTCGGCGCCCATCGCGAGCGCCGTGCGGATCGTTTCCTGCGAACCCTCGGGGCCGACCGTGAATACGATGACTTCCGTGGCCTTGCCCGCTTCGCGGATCTTGAGGGCTTCCTCGATCGCGTGTTCATCGTAGGGGCTCATGACGAACTTGAGGTTCGCCATGTCCACCGATTTGTTGTCCGGGGTGATTTTGAGGACCGAGGCGGTGTCCGGCACACGCTTCATCAACACTGCAATCTTCATGTCGGGTTCCTTGCGTTGCACGCCGGGGAGCGGCGTGGCCCAGTGGTACGGTTCCGACCCTGCCGGGGGGGATCGCACGGGGCGTCGGCAGGTCGATAGTTAACATCATAACCTTTTTTCCGCGAACCCCTCAAATCGACACTTAGCCCCGGGCGTATGATGGTATGAAGGAATCCAACGGCCGGGAGCAGGGCTATCTGGTAGCATTGGCTTGGATACTTGGACACTTCACGCAAAAGGGCGAATCGACTTGGGTGACTCGACGAATCACAAGACGCAATTCAACGCGGATTTTCTCGACCGGCTGCTTGCCGAGCCCGAAAGCGAAGTACTCGATTTCAAACGCATGGCCGGCAAGACCGATTCGGTCATAAAGACCGCCTGCGCCATGTCAAACGGCTTGGGCGGAATCATTTGTCTCGGCGTAGAGGATCCCGGCAAGGGGGTCGGCCCCGATAGGCTATATGGTATTGACGAAAACCCCGAGGCACTGGGGAACATCAAGCGCGATCTCGTTTCTCGGATAGTTCCTTCCCTCGAAGAACCAGCGACCCTCGCGCCTTCAGTTACGGAACTTCCATGCCGGCTTCGCGACGGGAACGCAGGAACCATCGTTTTGCTTGCCATTCACCCGGGCGGGGCCGTCCATTCGATTCGCGATGGCGGCACCTATCGGCGATTCGGGTGCCAAAACCGCCAATTGTCGGCTTCGGAAATTACCCGATTGAGTCTGGGCCGCGGTGTCACATCCGATACAGACACACCGGTGGACATCCCCATCGAGTTACTCGACACCACGGTCTGGCAGGACTACGCCAGGCATCGCGGCCTGAGCCGTCCCATGGCCGAACAATTGCGCCATCTGGGGCTGTCGCGCATGGATTCCAACGGACGATGGCTGACTACAAGGGCTGCCGTGCTGCTCTTCGCGGAGAATCCCGGCGGCTTGCTTTGCCGAAAGTGCGCGATACGAATATTTCACTATCAGGGCCATCAAATCGACTACGCTCCCGATACGAATTTGGCGGGCCCGCCAACGACAGTGAACGGTCCAATCTTGAATCAGATTCGCGCGGCCACGGATTTCGTTTCCGGGATTCTCAGGCTCGGCGTCCAGGTGACGAGGCGAGGCTTCGAGATCCGGCAGCACTATCCGATCCGCGTGATCCAAGAGGCGATCACGAATGCCGCAATCCATCGGGACTACAGTCTGGACAGGGACATCCAAATCCGGATATTCGCAAATCGCATCGAAATTGAAAGCCCGGGCGGATTTCCGGGCCAAGTCACGTTGACCAATCTCCGCGCCATCGGATCGCGGCCGCGCAACCGGACCCTCGTGGATCATCTCAGGGAGTTTCCCGAACCCCCAAATCTGGATGCAGGCGAAGGGGTGCGGATGATGTTTTCCGTGCTCGAAAGGGACGGGCTATACCCGCCCGTCTATCGTACCGAGGCCGAGCTCCACGAGGATGTGATCCGCGTCGATCTTCGTAACGAATTGCGCGAAAGCGAGTGGGGGATGGTTCAAGACTACCTCCGTGAGCACGGCCTCATCGGAAACGCCGACGTACGACGAATCGTAAATTCCCCTGACACCGCCAAGATATCGAAATTGCTGCGGGAGTGGGTCGATGCCGGCTTATTGGCAATCGCAAATCCGGCTCGCGGTAAACGATCCCGGGTTTACCGGCTAGCGTCGGGGAACCTGAATCCCGTCGAAAGCCAATCGCCGATAATGGTGGCCCTACGAGCCATGATGGACGATGAATTCTCCCGCTCCGAATAAGGCAGAGTTCTTTAATAACTTACGGGAAAACAACGTTTAGGATTCGCATAATCCGTTGCCATACAAAGACTTGCAAAATCAGTTGTTTGTTTTTAGCATTATTTGCTATTCAGTTTAGACACGCGCCGTTTACCGAATTTACCGACACGCCGCCCGGGCGATCCATGTGTCCCAATTAACTCACCAAGAATCCCAAGCCCCGTACCCAGCAGTCAGGGACTGCGACTATATTTTCGCCACCCCATACACGTCCGCATCAAGCGTCCCCGTCCACCGGATCGGTTCGTCGGGGGCCGTACCCGTCACCCGCAAATAGACCTTGACGCATTCGTTGTCCGGCGCTTGTTCCGCGTCGTCCATCATTGAGAGCAAGTTCGGTTCGCCGATGGGCGTCAGCGCGACCGTCTCTCCGTCCGGACCCGCGCCCGCACCCACGGCTACAAGGACCGGGAGGGAGGGGAATATGCCGTCGCCGGGCGGCAGGTAATAGAGTTCGACCAACGTCAACCCCGAGAAGTCGCCCTGCACGGCCCGCAACTCGAGGTGAGTCAGGATGATCTCGTCCAGTTCGACGAAGGCCCCGGCGGTTTCTCCGGCCTGCTCCTTCAAGGACGCTTGCGCCTCGCCGCGCGTCGGCAGACCGCACAACGGCACAGGAACGAAGACAAACCCCGATTTCCCCCCGCCAAGCGCCCCCGGATCGATAGTCCCCTCGCCGAGATCGATGGAAAGCGGGAATGGCCCAACGGGAATTCCGAAACCGGGAGTACACCCCGGGATGAACACAAGCAACACCACGAGCGGCAGGGCCCGCCGGGAAATTCGCATAAACATGTAAAATACACTCTCCAAGGTTGTCGCGCGGATCCGCCCGGTTGCCCACAGTACCGGCGCATCTCGGAAGCGTTACCCGCGATCGACCGGCCACCGCTCCCGTACGAACGCCGCCGCATCCTCAGGCGTTGACACGGCCCCCTCGAGCTGCGCGTCCTCCACGTTTCCCAATATCTCCTTGAAAAGAGGCCCTGGGAGATACCCCATCGCGATAAGATCCCGGCCCGAAATCAGTGGCGTCGGGCGCGCCTGTTCCGGGGACAATTTCGACGCATAGTCCCGAAGCCACCCGTAGGTTCCCAAGTCTCCGTGGCTCGATAGGCAGTCGATGCGGAACAAATCGAGAAGTTCCCCGAAGCCCTCCTCCCGTACCAGCCGCTTCAATTTGCTCTCCCGCATCTCCGGCCCCGTGGCCACCCGCATGTGCTGCTCGACCAGCCAGACGATGCGCTCGCTCTCCCTCCCCGACATCCGCAACCGCCGGCAAATGCGCTCCGCCTCCCGCGCACCGGCCTTGTCGTGCATGTTGAAACGGATGCGGTCCTCGAAGGTTTGCGTCAGCGGTTTCCCCACGTCGTGCAGCAACGCCCCGAAGGCCAGCGCGATCGAGGGGTGCTCCAGGCGTTCCAGGAGGGTCATCGTGTGGACGAACACATCGCCCTCCGGATGATACTCGGGCGGTTGCTGCACCCCCTTCATGCGCGTAATCTCCGGCAGGACCTCCGCCAATAACCCCGTTGTGTCCATTAACTCGAACGCACGGCGCGCCCCGCCCTCCGTCAACATCTTCGCAATCTCGTCTCGCACCCGTTCCGCGCTCGTTTCGCGGATCAGCGGGGCCATCTCCATGATCGCCGCAAGCGTCCCCGCCTCTATCTCGTAACCAAGCCGCGCCGCAAACCGGATCGCCCGCAGCAGCCGGAGATGGTCCTCGCGGAACCGCGCCTGCGGATTGCCCACCGCCCGTACGATCCCCGAGCGAATGTCGGCCTGGCCATCGACATAATCCACGATCTTCCCCGTCCCCGGATCGAAAAAAAGTGCGTTGATCGTGAAGTCGCGCCGAAGCGCGTCTTCCTTCTCCTCAACGAACTCGACATAGGCCGGATGCCGCCCGTCCTCGTAGGGCCCGTCGCGCCGGAACGTCGCAATCTCGAAATGACCCTCGGGCATGACAACGATCATCACGCCGAATGCGGCCCCCACCGCCTGCGTGTGCTCGAACAATCCCGCGATCTCCCCCGGCCGCGCCGAAGTCGCGACGTCGTAATCCTTCGGGACGGCGCCCAGGATCATGTCCCGCACGCACCCGCCCGCCAGCAATGCGCGATGGCCCGCCTCCCGAAGCCGCGCGCAAATCGACTGCGCGGCCCTCCCCCGGTCATCCACGGGGAATCCGGCCATCGTCTTCATTCCCCTTCAAGCGCCGAAGTGTCCGCACCCGGTACCGCGAGTAGCCCCAGGAGATGACCAGCAGCGGCACGCACAACGCGGCGAAGGACACGAACTGCATCGACGGCGCGAGATGATTGAGGTCATGGGAATACGCCCGGCCTATCGCGGCGAAATACACCGCCAGCGCCGTCCACCGGTAGCGCCGCTCGCCGAACGCCACCCCAATTCCCATCGACGCCATCGCCAGCCCGAGCAAATAAAACGTCAATCCCGTGTCCGGGGCCCATTCCCACAAGCCGGCCACCCCCAGCAGCGCCGCCACCCCCACGATGCACGACCGCAAGGCCGCCACCGGGTTCGTTTCGCGATCCGGCCCGATCGCGAGGACGCGCTCGGAACCCGCGAACCCGAGGAGGAGCACCGTGAGCATCGCTCCGTATCCGGGTTCCGCCGGGAGAGGCGCCGCGAAGGTGTACACCCCGCGATACAAATACCATGCCCCAATGCCCAATGCCAGCGCGCCCGACGACCGCAGCGCCGGCAGCAACGTCAATGCCGCCGCCAGCGTCAGGCACAGGCCCAGCAGCGCCATTCCGGCAGGGACCTGGACACGCTCGAGCGAACGCGCCATCAACGTCGCCAGCATCATTGTCCCCGCCAGGTAGGGCACCGACGCCAGCGCATGGTGTTCCCAAGGCCGCCCATGGTTGAATCGCCGCAGATAGCGTTCCCACAAATAACCGCCGAAATACGTGAACACCGCCACCATTGCCGTATACGTGCGATACGCCTCCTGCGCCTCGAATACCGTCCCGTCCAACACCAGGAACAAGTGGTAACACACGTGCGCCGCGATCAGCAGGAGCACGCTCGCCACCTCGACCTGCGCCGTCCGCAACAGGAACCCCGCCACCGCCATCAACACGCTCTCCCCGGCCAGCAGGAAGGGCAGGTCCGGCGAACTCCCCTGGTCGAGGATCGTGAGCACCAGCAGGATGAGCGCCGCCGCCGCCGCGTGCAGCATCGCCATCGTCGTGCTCCGAAGGTCGAGCGCGCTGTCCGCGAGGATTCGCTGCACCTTCTCCGTCCGCTGGCGCGCGCTCAATCGCTTCACAAAACGGTCGTAATACCACGCCACCAGCGCGAACACCGCCGATACCCCGACGCCCGTGAACCATTTCGCCGGGATGACGTGGCCGAACAATGCGACCTCCCCCGCGACCCGCACCATCCCGACGCACCCGGCGAAGGTCAGCAGGAGCAGCCCGAGCCCGAGGGCCTTGAAAATCACCGTCCCGCTGCGCTTGTAAGAAAAACCAAGCCCAAGGCACTCGATCGCCATCGCCACCAATAACCACTCATGCGAAAGGTACGCCTGCAAGGCGAGCGTGAACATCACCACCGTCTTCGCCGCAAACACCTGGTAGAGATAATTACGCGGTGCCCGCGACGATTGCGCATAGAACGCGAACACGCCTAGCGCCGCCGCAAAACAAAGCCGAAACGCCCATTCCTGGTCCGAGTATTGCTCCCGGATCGCCAGCCACGTCAGGACAAAATACACGAACGAGTTCACTGCGGCCATCGGCGCGACCGTCGTGCGATATTCCCCGGTCTTCCGGGCGTCCGTGATGCACGCGACCGAGAAAAGCGCGTAGCTCAGGGTGAGAAACCCATTCGAGACCCAGAAGTACTCCACCCCGGAAAGTTCAAGGCCCTGCGGCGGCGAGAGGAAAAAATAAATATACGTGACATGCGTCGCGACCAGCGCCCCCCAAGTGAAAAAGAGCCACCGATGCGTCAGGTGAAAGACCAGCGCCAGCACCGACACCACGAGACACGTCGCCATCGCATAGTAAACGTCCTCCGTGTCCAACCCGCCCTCGAGGCTCAGCGCGACGGTGTAGTAGATGAGAAACAGCGATATCCCGGCCGAGGTCTCGCTCCGGCGGAAATGACACACCGCCGCCACCAACACAAGGCAAGCCGCCAATACCGGGATCGCAAAAACCTCGCCCCGGAATACCCGCGTCGAGTCGAAAAAAAACGCCGCGTAGGTCGTGAAGTACAGGATCGCCAAGCCGCTCCCCAACATCGTCTGCGGGAACAAATCCTTGGTCTTCTTCGATATCAAGCCATACGCGACCGCCGCCGCCGCCAAGCCATATCCAATCGCCACCTTCTGGATCGCCGACAGTGCATGATCGTTGAATGCCGAGCTGCCCCCCAACACGATCGCCGTCATCGCGATCACCGCCGCTATCCGGCTCAACCAGATGCCCCCGACCCGCGACTCCAGCGGTTCCCCCGCCTCGCCCCCGAGCGCCTTGGCCACGCCCTCCCGAAACCCATCGACCAGGCGAGGCCTCTCCGGTTCGAGCGGTTCCCCTGCGGCTTCGTCGTCATGCCGCCTTTCCCCCGGTCGGCCGCCGCGCGCCAATAGGTCCTCCACGAGGGTCCTCAGCTCCAGCACGTGGGCCTCGAGCTCCTCGATGCGCTGCCGCGGATCCGGCGAATCATTCTGGGGCGAAGATGTCATCGAAAAAAAGTCTACCCCAAGCAAGCCCGCCGCACAAGACACCACGGCGCGCCGAGCGCCCGCCGCGCAATTGTGGGATTGGGCGCACGCCGGTTGCAAGTCCATGTTAGTCCACCGAATCCATTCCGTCAATGCTGTCTTTCCCACTTTGCTGACACCACCGGAAAGCGTAGACAACACCCATTTCCGTCCTTTCTGTCCCTTCCGTCTCTTCGCCCTTATGGAGTCGTTATCGCAAGCCGCATGGCCTCACGCATGCCGAAAAGACATCAGTCGACGACTCGTGTCGGTGCCGTCTTTCCCGGTGCATACCCCCGTCATCCGCGTCCGTCCGTTTGACCTCCACGCCATCGACCGGTATGCTACGCCATCCCTGACGCGCCGATGGCTCCGATAGTTCAACGGATAGAACAAGTCCCTCCTAAGGACTAGATGTGGGTTCGATTCCCGCTCGGGGCACCATAATTCGACTCGCCCCGCGGTTCCGTGGAATTTTTCTTCCCCTCCCGCTTTCCTGCGGGTCGCCCCCATGTGATAGCATCTGTCCGCGTTGGGTAGAATGCGTTCCGGTCGCCTTTGCGGGGGAGGCGGTGTATCGCTTCGACGCGGGGGCGAACTCCCCGCCGCGTCATATAGTCCGAATGTCAGGCGCATGGTGTTCCCCGTTTGGTCCGCTGGCGCGTCTTGATCCTTTAAAAGGCTGCTACCGACAATGGTCGACATACGAGAGAATGGCCTGAGTGCCTATCTCACGGAAATATCGCGCGTTCCCTTGCTCTCCACCCAAGAAGAGGTTCGCTTGGCACGCGCCGTCCTGCAAGGCGACGGCGACGCTCGCCGCAAGCTCACCGTCGCCAACCTCCGCCTCGTCGTCAGCATCGCCAAGAAATACCTCTACTACGGCCTCCCCTTGCTCGACCTCATCGAGGAGGGAAACATTGGCCTGATGAAGGCCGTCGACAAATTCGATCCCGAGCGCGGCTGCAAGTTCTCGACCTACGCCACCTGGTGGATTCGCCAAGCCGTCACCCGCTCCCTCTCGAACTACGGCCGGACTGTCCGCATCCCCGTCTACGTCACGGACAACATTTCCAAGTATAAAAACACCGTCGACCAGCTTTACAAAAAGTCCGGAAGGACCCCCGAGGTCGAGGACGTCGCCGTGGCGATGGGGATTACGCCCAAGGAAGTCGAAAAGATTCGAACCTTCATGCAAGACGTGGCTCCCCTCGAGAACCTCGATTCCATGGACGCCGACGAGGCGGGCGGGTTCCCCGGCGGGGCCGAGCCCGCCCGCATGGATGGGGCGCTGGTCCAATTCCAGATCGACGAGCAGATGACCGAGTTGATGAGCGAATTGAGCGAGCGCGAGGCCTCGATCATCAAGTACCGCTACGGACTCGCCGACGGAAAAGCCCACACCCTCGAGGAAACCGGCCGCGAGTTTAGTCTCACCCGCGAGCGCATTCGCCAAATCGAGAAGGACGGCATGCGGCGATTGCGCGCCTTTGTCGGCGACCGCAAGGACGATTTTCGTCCGTAATCCCGCGCCAACTCATTACCGAATGCATCTCGCCAAGGAAACTTCATGGATTTAGCCGCCCTGATTCGCAACGTCCCCGATTTCCCCGTCCCCGGCATTCAGTTCAAGGACATCACCTCCTTGCTCCAGCACGGCCCCGCCCTCAAGTTCATTGTCGACGGATGGAAGGAGCGGTACGCCCCGCAAGATATCTCGGCCATAGTCGCCGCCGATGCCCGCGGGTTCATCTTCGGAAGCGCCCTTGCCTATGCCATGGAGCTTCCGTTTATTCCGGTCCGGAAAAAGGGCAAGCTGCCGGCCAACGTCATCTCCGAGGACTTCGAACTCGAGTATGGCGTGGCCACCTTCGAGATTCACGCCGACGCGCTGACGAAGGCCGACCGGGTGGTCATGATCGACGACCTCCTCGCGACCGGCGGGACAATGCAGGCCATGGCCAAGCTCGTCGAGCGGCTCGGCGCGGAGATTGTCGAGATCGCCTTCGTGGTCGAGCTCACCACGTTGCACGGCCGCAAGCGTTTGTCCAAGTATCCCATTCACGCGCTGGTGGAGTTTGAAGTCGATGAGTGAAGCCACCGCCGCCCGCCGATTTGTCCCCGGCACGGGCATCGAGATCGTCCGCGACGTGACCCTCGGGCGATTCAAGCACGCGCTCTTCGATTTCGACGGCACCATCAGCCTTCTGCGCGAGGGCTGGCAGGAAATCATGACCCCGGTCATGCTCGAGATGATTTGCGGCGAATCGGTGCCCACCCAGGCCATTCGCGAGGACGTCGAACGATTCATCGACGAGACCACCGGCATCCAAACCCTGATCCAAATGCAGGGACTCGTCGAGATGGTCCGCAAGTACGGCCGGGTGCCGGGACAGCGCATCTTGGACGCCTCCGGCTACAAGGCCGTCTACAACGAGCGCCTCATGATCCCGGTGAACGAGCGCCTCGCGCGTTTGGCCGCAGGGACCTTGAAGCGCGAGGACTCCGTCGTTCTGGGGTCCCCGGAATTTCTCGATGGATTGGCCGCCCGCGATCTCGCGATGCACATTTTCAGCGGCACGGACCAGGACGACGTTCGCAACGAGGCCGCGCGACTTGGCGTGGCGGATTACTTCCGCGAGATTTGGGGCGCCCTGCCCTCGATCGAGGAATATTCAAAGGAAAAGGTGCTCAAGCAAATCATCGCCACCCATGGCCTCCACGGCGCCGAGGTCCTCATCGTCGGCGACGGCCCCGTCGAGATTCGGAACGCCAAGGAAAACGGCTGCGTCGCCTTGGGCGTCGCGTCGAACGAAACGCTCGGCCACGGCTGGGACGAAACCAAGCGCCGCCGAATAATCGCCGCTGGCGCCGACCTGATCGTGGCGGATTTCGGAGAGTGCGCGGCGCTGCTGGGCTATTTGTTTCCCGGCTAACGCCACGGCTTTTTCCGTACGACGTCAGCCCCACGGTGGCTCGAACGGGCGCGCACGAACCATTTACGTAGCTCTTCGAGCGCGAGCATGCCAAGCGCGAAGGGGATGACGAATATCCACGCGGCCAGTGGAATCGGCGCTGTCCCGAAGAGGGCGTTTCCCCACGGCGTGTAGTCGATTAGCGCGATCAGCGCGATCTCGGCAGCGATACCGGCGAGGATCAGTTTGTTGCTGAAAAGGCCGAATGAAAAGGCTGCGCGGCGTTCGCCGCGGCACACGAACACGTTGGCGACCTGCATCGCCACGATGGCGCTGAGGCAGGCGGTCGTGGCTTGCAGGTAGAGCGGGTCATGCGCCGAAAGTGACTCGCCGTAACGCCAGCCGCCGGAATCCAGCACGAACCAGTACGCGCTCATCGCGGCGGCAGCCTGCATCGGCCCGAGGAAAAGATACGCGCGGGCGAGCAGCGGCCAGTCCAGCAGCCGGTCGGCGCGCCGGCGCGGCGGTCTGTTCATGATGTCCGGGGCCGGCCTTTCCGCCCCGAGACCGAGCGCGGGCAACATGTCCGTGCCGAGATCGACCGCCAGAATCTGGATGATCGTGAGCGGGAGCGGGATGCGTAATACAACGAACGCGAGATAGG
The DNA here is from genome assembly GCA_947486375.1 of Candidatus Hydrogenedentota bacterium. Taxonomy (GTDB): domain Bacteria; phylum Hydrogenedentota; class Hydrogenedentia; order Hydrogenedentales; genus CANKTP01. The sequence goes on from CANKTP010000019.1 coordinate 14,416, forward strand.
GGATCAGTTCCGGCACGTTCGACGTGAGGATATAGGTCAGGAAATTGCGGATGTTTGCGAAGACGGCCCGGCCCTCCTCGATCGCGGCGACGATCGAGGCGAAATTGTCGTCGAGCAGCACCATGTCGGCGGCCTCGCGCGCCACGTCGGTGCCGCAGAGGCCCATGGCGATGCCAACGTCGGCTTCGCGCAACGCGGGCGCGTCATTCACGCCGTCCCGGTCACCGCCACGATCTCTCGCTTGTTCTTGAGTGCCTTGACGATACGCATCTTTTGCTCGGCGAGGACGCGGGCGAAAACAAGTTCCGGGGCATCGAGGGCGAGCTGGAGCTGGATGTCCGAGAGATGCCCGAGTTGTTCGCCGGTGATCACGACGGGCGTGGCCGAGCGCAGCAGGCCGATCTCGCGACCGATCGCCGTCGCCGTGTGGGGATGATCGCCCGTGACCATGATCACCCTGATGCCGGCGTCGCGGCATTTCTGGAGCGCGCCGGCGACTTCCGGACGGGGGGGATCTTCCAGGCCGATGAGGCCGGCCAGGGTCATCTCCTCTTCCGCGTTCGCCAGGTCGTAACCCTCGGGCAACTTGCGCCAGGCGAAGGCGAGAACCCGCAACCCTTGCCCGGCCATCGCTTCCGCCCCGGTGCGAAACGTGGAGGCCATGCCGGGGGACAACTCGACGTCGCCCTCGTCCATCGTCGCCCGGGCGCAACGCGGGAGCACGGCTTCGGGCGCGCCTTTGCAACAGAGTAGCAGGCCCTCGGGCGTGGCATGCACGGTGGAAAGCCGCTTGCGGTCCGAGTCGAACGGGATCTCGTTTACGCGCGGGCTCAGCCGCAGCGCTGGCATCGCTTCGGCGGCGAACTGGACAAGCGCCACCTCCATCGGATCGCCTATCCAAGCGGATTCGCCGCCGGCCCGCGCTTCTTTCAAATCGTGGCAGCAAGCCGCCGTTTCGAACAGCCGGCGATGCGGCACGATGAGCGCCGCCAGTTGATCCGGAATCGTGTCAAACATCCTGCCCGCAACAAACAGCCTGCGGGCAGACATGCGGTTTTGCGTGAGCGTGCCCGTCTTGTCGGTGCAAATGACCGTGGTGCAGCCAAGCGACTCGACGGCGGGCAGGTGCCGGATCAGCGCGTTGCGTCTGGCCATGCGTTGTGAGCCCATCGCAAGCGCCAGCGTGACGGTGGGAAGCAGGCCCTCCGGCACATTCGCCACGATGATGCCGATGGCGAAAATGAAGGCCGCCCAAAAGGGCAGGCCAATCGCCTGGCCGATGAGGAAAAAGGTCGCCCCGAGCCCAAGCGCGAGCCCGCCCACGATGCGGCTGACGCGAATGATCTCGATCTGCAGCGGCGAAACCGTGTCGGCGGTCGCCTGTGTCAGCCGCGCGATCTTCCCAAACGTCGAGTGCGGCCCGGTCGCGTAGACAAGCGCTTTCGCTTCGCCCGAGACGAGCGAGGTGCCCGCGAGCAGCGTGTTGTGGGCGTGCATTGCCTCGGGCTCGTCGCACGGCTCGGCGTCGCGCGAGACCGGCAGGGATTCGCCCGTGACCGTGGCGTTGTTCACGCGCACGCTGAACGCCTCCACCAGCCGGCAGTCCGCGGGAACGATGTCGCCGGCTTCCAGCAGGATTACGTCGCCCGGCACGAGTTCGGCGGCCGGTGCCTGCCGCACCGAGCCCGACCGCATAATCTTTGCCGCGTTCGGTAACAGTTTCTTGAGCGCCGCCAGCGCCTGCCCAGCGCGATACGCCTGCCAGAAGGAGAACACGCCATTGATCGCGATCACGCCAATGATCGCGAACCCAAGCGTCCCCATTCCTTGCCCCGGCTCGCGCCACTCGGCGAAGAACGCGAGCATCGCGGCAATCCACAAGACGATCGCGAAGAAGTGCAGGAACTCCCGGGCAAAGGTGAGCACGAGCGCCTCGCGCGCGACTTCCTCCAATTCATTGGCGCCAAACTCCACAAGCCGCCGTTGCGCCTCGGCGTCGCTCAGCCCCGCGGGCCCGCTCTTAAGGCTGGAAAAGGCGTCGGCGACCGTGGCATGGTGAATCTTCATCGTGGATGTTGGGCGCTATCTCGTCCATAAGGTGCCGGCAGCGTGAATCGATGGTTCAGGGTCATTCGGTTTCGCCGTCGGCCATGTGCTCGATACGTGCCGCGGCTTTGCCGGTCGCGGACTCCAGCATGCCCGCGAACTGTTCCATCGAGCGCGCGATGAACAGGCCTTCGCCGGATGCGAAGGGGGTCTCGGGATCATCCAAGTAAATTCGGCCCGCCGCCGTCACTTTGCGCCCGTCGATATTCGTGACCCACCCCTCGGCCGTGGCGACGGTGCCCAAGGGGAGTTTTCGGCGGAATTCGACCGATATTTTTGCAGCCACCACCGGATGCCCGGCGACCCAGCACGAAAACCCCATGATGTCGTCCATTACCGCCGCCATGCTGCCGCCGTGCGCATGTCCCGGCGGACCCTCCGTGCCGGGACCCCACCAGATTCGCGCGAAGAGACGCCGGTCGGATTCGCGCACGAAAAGCGCCGTCCGGTAACGCGATCCCTCCGGTTCGCCGTGGATGAACGATGCCCCAATGCCGTGGCTGTTCGGGAAATCGATCGGCGTCCAATCCCCTTCGGGCGCGAATTTCGACGAGTCAGGCGGTTCAATCACGGTTCGGCGGGCTCCAATGGACGGTCCATAAAGACGCCCGTCCTCGACGCCTCGGAGCGCGGGACGGGCGGGAAGAATATCTCAATCGAAGCTCAGGAATCTTCGTCCTCGATGACCTTGCGGGTGTCCTTGTAGATTTCATCGAGCGATTGGCCACGCGCCTTTGAGATACGGGCCATGCGCTTGGTGTATTGCAGCACCGTGTACTCGATGAACACGCTCGGCGGGTAACCGAAGGGGTTGTCGGGGAACTGCCCGTATGATTGCTCCGTGATGTCCTTCGCGTACTCGAGCATCTCGGCCATCACTTCCTCGACGATGCTGAACAACCCCGGATTTTCCGCGATCAGGCGAGAGATCAGGAAGATTCCGTAGGCAATATGCCGCGACTCATCGAGCTTGATGAGACTGATCCCCTTGCGCGCGCCCGGAAGAATTTTGTGCCCGTCGATGATGGTGAAGTAGGTGTTGTATCCTGACTCCGCCATGATGCCCTCGACGGCGAGGTTGTAGGTGGTCGACGCGCGCACCATGTTCGCCGGCGAAGGATCGTCGTGCAGGCTATGAAGACGCTCCGGCAATATCTCGTAAAACACTTTCTCGTAGGCCGGCGTCTGGTAGCTCCGCAGATCGGCGGTGCCCACCCCGATCGCGCCAAGGAACCGCTGGAAAAAGTCGACATGCTTGCCCTCTTCCCAGAGAAAGGTGGTCAGGAACAACTCCTCCTCGATGCGCCCTTCGCGCGCGATCACGTTGATCAGCGGGAGCAGGTCGAGCGTCACCGCCTCTTCGCCCGCTTGAAATTGGCTCGTCAGGAACAGGATATAGGATCGTTGATCGTCCGTGAGTTTCTTCCAATCCTCGGCGTCCTGGCTAAAATCGATGTCGGCGGGGTTCCATATCCCCAGCCGCTTGGCTTACTCGTACAGTACCATCGGCGGAATCTCGCGGCGCAAGCCCCGCGTCGTGGTCACGAAATGTTCATGGGTGCTTCCGATTCTCGATACGGCCATGATCCCTTGTCCTTTTCTAAGAGTTGAGTGTATAGCGCGAGCACGATACCCTGCGCCGAGAACCCAAGCAAATTTCCCCAACGGATTTGTGGAGAAAAATTCCGATCATGTAAATTATTGACAAAACTCCTCAATACAGATAATATTGAGGATAGTCGGCGGGTATGGAACTTTCGGCTTCGTAAGCGGTTACTACTCTGCGCGGGTTTGTCAGACTCGCGGTATAATCGATCCAGACGTTCAGGGCAAACGCATCTAATTTTCCAGCAAAGCCGGCCTTTGTTTTTCACGCCAAGATACAAGGCGGCACCAAATATCAGGAGATAGATGGTCCTCGAATTCCAGAATAGTCTTTATTTCGGGCGATTTAGATGCGTTTGCCCTGTCCAGACGTCCCGCCGGATTGATCGGGCCATGTTAATGGGTGTATACTTCAGGCCGTTTTGTATCGATGCAAAATCATGCGACGGGTCTGTATTTATCCTAGGCCCGGACCATGGAGAGACGAAATCAGAGTCTCGGCCGCCAGCCGGGGCGTGGAGTGATGCATGCCGCCAACAATGACCGCAACCGAAGCTCTTGTCGAAGAACTTCAGGACAGACCGGTCGTCAACGATGTCGTTATCAATGTCGCCACGGTGAACGGATCGGGCAGTCAGTCCGCCAATTTTATTCTCCTGCGCGCCCTCTTCAGCATGGGCATCCCCGTGAGCGGAAAGAACCTGTTCCCGTCGAACATCGAGGGACTCCCCACGTGGTTCACGATTCGTGCGAACGAGGACGGGTGGCTGGCGCAACGGGCGCGCACGGATGTCGTGATTGCCATGAACGCCCGGACCGTCGCCGAGGACGTGGCCCAGGTACACCCCGGGGGCATCCTCATCATCAACGAGGCCCTCAAGGCCCACGCCACCCGCGACGACATCCTGACCTACGTCGTGCCCTACGGCGAAATCGTCAAGCAAGTTTGCGAAGACACCCGCTTGCGCAAAAAAATTGTCAACGTCATTTACACCGGCGTCGTCGCCCGTCTCCTCGGCATCGAGATGGACGCCATCGACGCCGCCATCGATCACCAGTTCGGCGGCAAGCCCAAGGCCATCAAGATGAACCGCGACGCCGCGCAGGCGGGCTACGACTGGGCCGGCGAGAACCTCGAGGCCCAGAACCGTTACCGCGTCCAGCGCTCCAATAAGACCGACGGCAAGATGATCATCGAGGGCAACGAGGCCACCGCCATCGGCATGCTCTTCGGCGGCGTCACCGTCGCCGCGTGGTACCCCATCACCCCCAGCAGCAGCGTCTGCGAATACCTCACCGGATACATGGAAAAGTACCGCCACGACGCGGAAACCGGCAAGGCGACCTACGCCATCGTCCAAGCCGAGGACGAGATCGCCTCGATCGGCATGGTCCTCGGCGCGGGTTGGGCTGGGGCGCGCGCGTTCACCGCCACTTCGGGCCCCGGGATATCGCTCATGTCCGAGATGACCGGGCTGTCCTACTTCGCCGAGATTCCCGCCGTGATCGTCGACGTGCAGCGCATGGGGCCGAGTACCGGCCTCCCCACGCGCACCTGCCAGGGCGACATCGCGAAGACCTATCAACTCTCCCACGGCGACTGCAAACATGTGCTCCTCATTCCGGGAAACGTGGGCGAATGTTACGAATTCGCGATGGAGGCCCTCGAGCTGGCGGAACAACTCCAGACAATGATCTTCCTGATGTCCGACCTGGACCTCGGCATGAACAAGTGGATGGCCGACCCGTTCAATCCCCCCTCGAAGCCCATCGGGCGGGGCAAGGTCCTCGACGCCAAGGATCTCGAGCGCCTCGGCGGATTCCAGCGCTACGGCGACGTCGACGGAGATGGCATCGGGTACCGCACCCTCCCCGGGACGCCAAACAATAAGGCGGCCTACTTCACGCGCGGCACGGGACACAATGCGAAGGCCGAATACACAGAGAAGGCGGCCGATTGGAAGACCAACATGGACCGCCTGTCCCATAAATTCGAGACGGCGAGGAAACTGGTGCCTGCCTCCATCGTCCACGAGACGGACGCCGCCACCGTGGGCGTCCTCGCCTACGGCTCGAGCGACGACGCCGTCCAGGAGGCCCGCCATATCCTGCAAGAGCGCCACGGCGTCAAGACAGACTACATCCGCGTCCGCGCCCTTCCATACCCCGCCGATGTCCGCGCCTTCATCGAGCGCCATCCCGTCGTCTACGTCGTCGACCAGAACCGCGACGCCCAGATGGCGACAATCCTTCGCGGCGAACTCTTTGACTTGTCCGGCAAAATCCGGAGCATTCGCCACTACGACGGGATGCCCCTCGACGCCGATACCGTGGTGCAACAACTCCTCCATCAAGAATCGCGCTAGGCGATCTCGAAAGGATTCCATCGAATGACCGAAGCCGTACTCGACAAACCCAAGGGCCAAAACCGCATTGGCCTCCTGCTCAGCGACTACAAGGGCGCCGAGTCCACCCTCTGTGCCGGTTGCGGTCACGACGCCATCACCAGTTCCATCATCAAGGCTTGCCACGAATTGGGCATCGAGCCCACCGGCGTCGCGAAACTGAGCGGCATCGGATGCTCGAGCAAGACGCCCAATTACTTCCTCAACCAGGCCCACGGTATCAACGCCGTACACGGGCGCATGTCGGCAATCGCCACGGGTTCCTCACTCGCCAACCGCACCCTCACCAACATCGGCGTCTCCGGCGACGGAGACACTGCCAGCATCGGCCTTGGCAACTTCCTCCACATGGTCCGCCGCAACATCCGCATGACCTACATCGTCGAGAACAACGGCTGCTACGGCCTCACCAAGGGCCAGTTCAGCGCGACGGCGGACAAAGGCTCGCTTAAGAAGGGCGGCAAGGAAATCAACCAAAACGAACCGGTCGACATCTGCGCGCTCGCCATCCAGATGGGGTGCCGTTTCGTGGCAAGGTCCTTCTCCGGCGACACCAACCAGGTGCGCAACCTCATCAAGGCCGCCATGAACCACAACGGCACCGCCGTGCTCGACATCGTGTCCCCCTGCGTCACCTTCAACAACCACGAAGGCTCGACCAAGAGCGTCACCTATGCGCGTTTGCACGAAGATCCCCTGCACGAGGTCGACTTCATTCCGCACTTTGACCCAATCACGGTCAACTACGATGCAGGGACCTACACAAAAGTCGAGATGCACGACGGCTCGTTGATCACGCTCAAAAAACTCGCCCACGACTACGATCCCTCCGACATGGACCGCGCGATGGCGCTCTTGCACGAGGCCGCTGGCAACGGGCATTTCTACACCGGGCTAATCTATTGCAGGCCCGACTCGGTCCCCTTCGGCGAACAGAAGAATATTGTCGACGTTCCCCTCGCGACCTTGCCCGAGTCTGTCACGCGCCCCTCGAGGGCCGTGTTCAATCAACTCATGGCCAGCTTTAAGTAAACTCAAGGGAGTGGGGGAGGGGGGCGTTCCCCGGGGGGAGGGCGGCTTTCGCCGCCGCACGTCGAATCAGACGATGATCAGCTCGTCCGGGGGGCGCGACATGATGATCAGGTCATGCGTCTCCCCGTCGCGCGACATGATCCAATCGCTCAGGATCGCCTCCGGGCTGAAGCCCAGCCGTTCGAACATCTGGCGCACGCGGGTCTGGGCAGCCGGAATCTGGCAAATAACCCGCTCGAGCCGCATTTCCCGCGCTATATGGAATAGTTCGACCGTGAGGCGCTTCGCCAGGCCCAAGCCGCGGTACTTCCCCGAGACAAGCACGCGTATTTCGCCAATATGGCTCGTCCAGAGCATCTCGTCATGAAACAACGAGCCGTATCCGGCGACCCGGCCCTGAATCTCGACGAGGATCGTGATGGTCCGCCCGCGCTCGATCTGGTCTATCCATTCGTCCACCACCGCCGGCTGGGTAATGTCCTGTCGTAGGAATGCCAGGTCGACATCGTCCAGCGACCGCGCCAGTGAAACGACCGCAAGCTGGTCTTCGCGCGTCATGAGCCGGAATGTCACGGACTGCCCTTGGACGGTGTCCGTCCACGGAAACGAACGCTTGATGAGGATGGGGGATTGGGGGCTCATGGATAACTCGGATACTTGGTGAACCGCAAGTCTACCCCGTTTGCGCGTCCCCGCGCAATTGCCGATGAGGGGCTGGGAAATAGCGCATAACTTTTCTTCGTGCTGCAACGTCTAGGGATTGTGTGAAGGACCATTTCTTTCTGGAAAGAGAAATTCCGTTGAATCGATTTTATCTCGCCATGCTTTTCTTTTCGGCACCGATGGCGTCTTGGAGCCAGGAATCCGGCGTACCCCAGTCCGGCGCGGTTCTTCGGGGTTGAAAAGGATTACGGCGCGTTGGCCGTGGGCAAGAAGGCGGACTTCGTGTTGTTGGAGAAGAATCCGTTGAAGAAGATCGACCATACGAAGCAGGTCGTGGGGGTGATGGCGGAGGGGCGGTGGTTTGATCGGGCGGCACTCGACGGAATGTTGAAGAATGCGGAGGAGGATGTGGGGAAGTATTGAGGCGTGAGAAATTAGGGACAGTCACCTATTTTTCAGTCGATCTTAATGCCCGCGATTCGCGGGTTGACTTGGGGCTATATTGTGACGCAGATCCACGATCAAATCCTGAAAAATAGGTGACTGTCCCTAATTTCTCTAGAGTTTCTGCTTCTTTCCGAGGCGCTGAAGCTTGATGCCGGTGAGCATCGCCTTGAGGGTGGCGAAGAAGCCGCCGCCGTAGGCCGCATCCATCATTTTGCTGAATAGCCCGTACTTTTCCTTGGTGTAGGGGTACCAATTCAACTCGTTGGGGGCGCCCGGCTTGTCGATCATGATGGACTTGATGTTCGAGAATGCGTGGAGTCCGTGGGCGCCTTTGTAGCGACCGAAGCCGCTGTCCTTCACGCCGCCGAAGGGAAGGGCGGGGTTGGCGAGGGTGGCGATGACGTTGTTGATAGAGACGCTTCCGGTCTCGATGCGCCGTGCGACCCGCTCGGCGCGGGCGAGATCGCCGGACCAGACACTTCCGCTGAGGCCGTAGGGCGAGTCGTTGGCCATGCGGACGGCCTCGTCCTCGGTCTTGAACTTCTGAATCGTGAGCACCGGGCCGAAGGTCTCCTCGCGCACGATCTTCATGGAGTCGCTGACGTTGGTCACCACGGTGGGTTGAAACACGTGGCTGTCGCCGATGCGCTTTCCGCCGGTGACGATCGTGGCGCCCTTGGCCATCGCGTCGGCCACCTGGTCCTGGACGATCGCCACTTGGAAATCGGCCGTCATGCAGCCGACGTCGAGATTGCCGCAATCGTTCTTGGCGGCGTCGCCCGAGGCGTTGCTGAGCTTCTCGATCTTCTCCTTGATGCTGGAGACGAACGTGTCGTAAACCGATTCGTGAACAAGCACGCGCTCGACGGCGGTGCAAGTCTGGCCGCTGTTGGACATGCCGCCCCAGATGGCGCCGTTGACGGCACGGTCGAGGTTGGCGTCCTCGAAGACGAGCATCGCGTCTTTGCCCCCGAGTTCGAGCTCGACGGGAATCAAGTACTTCGATGCTTGCTCCATGACCTTGTGCCCGGCACGGACGCTACCGGTGAAGAGGATCTTCGCGGGGCGTCCGTCGATGAGTTGTTGTCCGGTGGTCTTGCCGCCGTAGACGATTTGGATGGCGTCCTTCATGAAGCCGCTGCCGTCGAGGATGTCCTCGACGAGGCCGCGCAAGGGCGTGTATTCGGAGGGCTTGATGATGACCGAATTGCCCGCGAGGAACGCGCCCAGGACCGGATTCAACATCAGGTTGAACGGATAATTCCACGGGACGATGACGAGGACCGCGCCCATCGGCTCGTAGAAAATGCGGGATTGTTTGCCCATGAGCAGGACCGGGGTCTTGACGGACTCGTCGGCCAACATCTTCTCGGCGTTCTTCGAGTAGAACGCGATTGTCTCGAGGACGGTGAAAATCTCCGACAATAGGGCGTCCATCCGGGACTTGCCCGTCTCGGCGACGATTCGCGAGATGATCGCCTCCTTGTTCGCGAGGATGTAACGCTGGAGTTTTTGGGTCTCCGCAATCCGTTCGCGCACGGACATGGCCCGCACCGCCCGGAACGCCGCCCGCGCCGTCGCGTAGGTGCGCTCGATGTCCGCCGAACTCGCCTCGTCCAGCGTGTAAAGCAGTTCCCCGGTGCGGGGATTCCTCACCGCAATCGCGGGAGAAAGGTCGATTACGGGTTCGGTCACGACGCTCATGGCAGGCTCCTTTTCGACACGGGATGCACCGATCAATCCGGGTACTATAGCAACCATCCCCGAATCCCGCAAGACGCCCGGGCGTCCCCGAAGGTCCCGCTTGATTGGGGTCGTCCCGGACGTGCAGAATCCGCTACCACCAACCTCACGGGGACCCACAGGGTGAATTCCGAGACTCCCACCGCCAGCCGTCCAGAACTGACTATTGTCATTCCCGCCTACAACGAGGAGGGCAGCCTCGACGAGCTCTATCGCCGCTTGCGCGAGGTGCTCGATGCTTACGGCAAAACCTACGAAATCGTGTTCGTCGAGGACGGCAGCCGCGACCGCACCTTCGAGATGCTCTCCGCGCTGCATGACAAGGATCCCCGCGTAAGGGTTGTCCAATTCATGCGGAATTTCGGCCAGCAGATGGCCATCACCGCCGGGTTCCAGTACGCGCGCGGAGAGGTCGTCGTCCTACTCGATGCCGATCTCCAGACCCCGCCCGAGGAAATCCCCCGCCTGGTGGACAAGGTTAACGAAGGCTACGAGATCGCCTACGGCATACGCCAATACCGCATGGACTCCTTCCTCCGCCGCGCGGGCTCCTGGGTGATGAGCAAGTTGCTCTACCGCATCACCGGGATCAATATCCCCGACAGCGCCAGTGGATTCATCGCGTTGAACCGGCGCTTCGTCGAGACGATCAACATGTACAACGAGAAGTCACGCTACCTCAGCGGGCTACTCGCGTGGCTCAGCTACGGGCGCGGCGGCACCATCCCGGTGTCGCACTCGGCGCGGTATGCGGGCAAATCGAAGTACAGCCTATGGCAACTCGTAATGCTGACGTTGACCTTCGTTTGCAATTTTACCGTGCTGCCGTTGCGCATCGGGTTGTTCATCGGCACGGCGGTCATGGGGCTTAGCCTTGCCGGTCTCGCTTGGGCCGGACTCCTGGCGATTTTCGGCCGGGGAACCTTGGATCCATTATGGTTCTTGGGACTGGGATTGGGATTTATCTCGGGAGTCCAATTGGTCGCCATTGGGGCCCTGGGCGAGTATATCGGGCGTATCTACGGCGAGGTTCGGGGCCAACCCAACTTCATCGTCCGGACGATTCTCGAGCGGCCCGCGGAGTAAGCCTGTGGGACAATTGGGCCGAATCGAAATCGTGAGGATGCACTTGCCCGTCGCCAATGGGAGACTCTGCCCGTGGCGAAAGGCGCGGGGTACCGTGGATCGATTCGCGCTGGAGGACATCGATTAACTCAGGGTGCCGCATTCCCCTCGACAACCTTGAGCACCACCTCGTTGCCGACGACTTGGTAGGGTTCAAGCCGGAAGCCGGTGTAAACCTTTTCCGTCAGTGCATGGACAAACTCTTTCGTCGTTGCTCCGCACTCCACTCGAAACTGGGCCGATTCCGGAGTTTGCCGTAACGCCTCGATCGCGGCCGCGCCCAAGTCGAGACGCAAGGCCTGCGTGACCTCCCGCATTCGGGCAAGATCCCCCGGCGCCACGATCGTCAGCCACTTCTCGTTCGACTCTGGCGCCGGGGCCACGGCCGCGGCCAGGATCGCCGCCACCTCCGCCTCGGCGCAGGCCCTCTCGGCCGCATCCCGCATCGCCATGGCGGCGGCCTCCTCGAGGTGCGCGCTATTCACCGCGGCCTCGATGTCTTCACGGTAGAGCGATGCGCCGTTGGCCGACGCCACGGCGCGCAACCGCATCGTCACCGTCACCCGTCCCGTGTTGCCGACAGTCGACTTTTCGTCCAGCGCGGCACCGGCGTTCCCGGTGAATACCGCATCCACGCGGATCTCTCGCCCGAACTTGGCCATGCGCTCGTCGGACGCTTGAATCAGGTCAAGCAACTCGGTCGGCGCGTAGGTCTCGCGCAGCGCGACCGAGTCCAACACCTCGAACCCGGACTTCACGAACCATGCCGACAGGATGCGCTCGGCCGTCCCGTTCTTGCCCGCTTCGCGAAAAGAGCCTCCCGGGAGGGAATCCTCGATAACAACGGCAATCCGCGGGGTTCGCGGCAACGAATCGCGCAATGCGGCCGCGGCATCGCCCCGCAATTCCTTCTCCCAGGGCACGACCTCGATGAATACGCGGGTCATGCCCGCGTCCCGTTGTTGCTCGATGACGCGCGACGACTTGACGTACCGCGGCACGTCGTCGAGGATGCCTCGCAAGGCCGTGGTGTCCGTGATTCCGAGCGTATTCCGGAAGTACAAGACTAGGCATTCCCGCTCGGCGTCCCGAACGGCCCCCTCGCGCGACGAGGCGCTGGCCCCGGGCGCGGATCCCTCCGCGCGAATCTTGGTGCTCGGGGTCTGCGCGAGTGCCGGGGAGGGGCCGAGGGCAAGGAAAACACAAAGGCCAGCCGCGACGATACCGCCGCGTGCTGGTCTGGCCCCGTGGAAGATCAATGGCTTCGATTCCCAGCGACCCGCCATGTCGCTAATGCTGGCTACGCGAGCCCATGACGCTCAGGATCAAGTGCAGCAGCTGCGCAAGCGCCACCGCCGCCGCGGCGACATACGTGAGCGCCGCCGCATCGAGCACCTTCTTCGCCCCGCCGAGTTCCTCCTCGGTCAAGTAACCCCCGCTCGACAGCGCGCGGATGGCGCGCGAACTGGCGTTGAACTCGACCGGGAGCGTTATCAAGGTAAAGATCACCGCGAGCGTGAAAAACGCAATCCCGATGAGCATCAACTGGGGCAGTGACAGGAGCATCCCCGCGAAAATCAGCGGCATCGAAAGCGTCGAGCCGATGTTGCACACGGGATACACGATGTTGCGCATCATCAGCGGCGAATACAGCCTCGCGTGTTGGACCGCGTGTCCCACCTCGTGCGCCGCGATGCCCAGCGCGGCGATGCTGGTCCCGTGATAAATGTCGTGGGAGAGATTCAGGGTCCGTGAGCGCGGATCGTAGTGATCCGTCAGCTGGCCCGGCACCGCGTTCAGGCCGCACGCCGAACCTGAGGGAAACCGGTCCGGATTGTCTACCAGCGCGATGTTCTCGTCGCGCAGAATCCGGGCCGTCACGTCGGCTCCCGTCAACCCTGACCGCGACGGGACCTGCGAATACTTCACGTAGGTTGACTTCACCTTATGTTGCGCCCACATCGCCAGCGCGAACGCCGGCATGACAAGCACAAGGTACGACAGCATTTTGTTTTCGCTCCTTATTCCCTTGTTAGGATTTGGTTAGGTTCACGGCGCGGGCTTCGGCTTCGGCGCGCTCATGCTGCACGTGCCGTTGAATATCGCGCCTTCTTCTATAACGATGACGCGCGCGCGAATATTTCCCGTAACCTTCGCCGAGCTCACCAGCCGGAGCGTCCCGCCGCAGGTCACATTGCCGTGGACTTCCCCGGCCACCGTCATTTTCTTTCCCGCGATCGCGTCGGCGTTCAATCGGCCCGTCGCGCCAAGCTCGAGCTCGATCCCGCACTCGATATGCCCCTCCACCAATCCCTCGAGCGAACACATCGCCGCCCGCACGTTGCCGGTCACGGTGGCGCTCGGGCCGAGCAATAACTTCGATTCGACCGACACGTCGCCATTGACCCGGCCGGCGATGTCCGTGTCCGATCCGCTGCTGAACGACCCCTCGATCACTACCCCCTCGGGCACGATCATCCGCTGAGTCCGGTTCGTCTTTGCCCGCCGGAGTGCCAAGTCGTCGGACCCCGCCGGTCCCGGCATGGGAGCCTCAAGACCTCCGCGCTCGTCTCCACGGCTGGTCTGGATCGCGTCCTGAAAGCGCGCAAAGAGCCCGCTCTTCCGCGCCGCCTTCTCGTTGTCGTCGAATGGCGAGGGACGGTCGTCCTGCGCAAGCGCGTCCGGCAAACCGGGGCTCGGCTTGGCCGTCAAGGATTTGGGATCGATTGGCACGAGAAATGGTCCTCCATTGTCGGATCACGCCGCAGCGGCGAACGCCCGCCCAAGGCCACGCCCCACAAGATCGCGAAGATGGTTTAGTTTACTTCTTCCCGCTGCGGGGGTCAAAGGCCCCGCTCCCAGCGAACTCTATCCATACAGCCATTCGATACGCCAATTCCCCAATCCAACCCCGGGCATCGATTCTTGGTGCCCTGCCATGCCTACCAGTGCCCCGAAGGGGCAAACTACGCCAGCCCAGGGCAACGCCCTGGGGATCGGATCCCGAGCGAATGTTGAGCCCCTACGGGGCGATCGAGCCTTCACCCCAAAGCCGCACGATCAAATGCAAAAGTTTTTCACGATCCTTGGGAATAGGAACCCATGCCTCCCATAACTCCCATGCCTCCCATAAGTCCCATGAGACATGCCCGTCCATCCTTCGTATCCCCGCCAATCCCCGCATTGATAGCGCCCGCGCCCGCTACGTATACTCTGCCGTCCCCCAATTCAAGGAACGCCTCGTGGATTCCAGCATCGTCCTCTTCGTCATCAGCTATCTCTGCCTCCTGCTCGCCCTCAGCGTCCACGAGGCCGCCCACGCCGCCATGGCCTTCTACCGAGGCGACGACACCGCAAAGCACCTCGGTCGAATCACCCTCAACCCCCTCAAGCACATCGATCCCATCGGCACCGTCCTCATGCCCATACTCATGTTCGCGACCGGCATCCCCTTCCTCTTCGGCTGGGCGAAACCCGTTCCCTTCAATCCCCGCCGCCTCAAGGACATGAAACTCGACCCCGTCCTCATCGCCATCGCCGGGCCGATCTCCAATCTCCTGCTCGCCGTCTTTTTCGCCTTCATCGCGCGCATCATCTTCCTCGTCCAGGGTGTCGAGGGGACCACCCCCTTCCTGGCCATCTTCTTCATCATGATCGTCCAATTGAACCTGGTGCTCTTCTTCTTCAACTTCATCCCCGTCCCACCGCTGGACGGCCACTACGTCCTCAGCTACTTCCTGCCCCCCTCCGGCCAGGCCTTCCTCCGCCAGATCGGCCCCTTCGGAATCATCATCGCCATGTTCGCCTCCCGGCCCTTGTTCGACGCCGTGAGCCCGATTATCGACGGCTTCCTCGAGTTCATGATCGGGGTGTAGGGAATCGCAGCCATCGTCCGCACGCCGAATTCTCTACCGCCGATGCACAACCACGATCCCGACGTCGTCGCTTAACTTCGGCTTCGCGATTAGTCCGCCTTGGTCGATTCCGTTCTTTCCCACCGAGTAGACCATGTACATCCGTTCGAAGAAGGCCGACCGAAGCGGCTGCTCGTCGATCGGATCGCACGGGATGTCGTCGAGATGCTCGGGGACCAACTCATCGAGGCGCACCGGCAGCCGTCCGTGCTTGAGGCGGAACCGTTCGATCGCAATGGCGGTCTCGGCACAGGCTAGGCGCGCGTCCGTCTCCGCAAGCATGCCGAAAGCCACGAAATTCGTCCAACCCACAAACGGCGACATGTCCCGGGGACCAATCCCGATATACTTCGGTAAGTTGTCCCTCTCGAATTCTATCCGCCTCCTGACTTTTTCGCCTTCGGGGTAGGGCAGCGAGGCAGACTCGATTAGACGCTTGTTCAACGCCAATTCCTCGATCCAAGCCTCGGACCTAATTCCGGTAAACGAAGCAATGGTGTACGGCAGATCCTCCCACTGCTGATCCATCCAGGCGTACCAATGGATTTCAAGAGCCGCGTCTTGGGCCAACTCTGTAAACCCTTTCCCGCCAAGAATGCCCGTCGTCTCCAGATAGACAACCCGTTCCGCAATCAGTGCACGCGACGCCATGTCCTTTGACTCCAAACGGGTCAACGCGTTGGCAAGTAGAACGAGGTCCTCATCCGAATGGTGTACTTGCGCCAACGCACGCGGGATCGCCTCCAGAGCACCTTGGACGAGGGCGATCCGGACAAGCTCGGACGTACTGGTCGGTTGCGTGGCGAACGAGCCCGCGATGCTGCTCGCAATTCGAAACCCGTCGACCACCGCCTCGGGTCTGTCCGTATAGATGCCCTGAAAAAATTGCAGAAGCGCAAGCCGCCAGACCTGTCGAACGAGCCGGTAGTACTCCAACGGCGCCTCGTCCTCCATCCAATCCGTCCCCCTCGGCGGCCGCGCACCGGGCATCGACGCCGCGCGGCGAAGCATTCCCAAGATGGGCTCGTGCTCTTCAAGGAATGCATCGATCTGGCCGGCCACTTCCGGCGTCACCGACTCTGGCCGAGTCTCTCCGTCCACTTCACCAACGATCGGAAGATGGTCCACCTCCGCCCCGATCTCCGTCATCAGCCGGTCGGCCTCGATATACACAAGGGCCGCGTTCTCCGCATCTGGGATTGCCGGATACCAGTCGGCGCGTTCGTCGAATGTCGTGGGATAGCCTTCGTTCCGGATGGCTTCGATCGCCCGTGCAAGTCGATAGCGCGGCAATGATGTGGCGATGATCGCCGCGACGATCCCAAGACCTGCGAGGAACAGTACGGCTCTGGTGCGCTCGCGAGTCAGGAACCGCATCCCGCCCCTTTCGCTCGTTACGTACCTATTTCCAAGCCAATTATGCCATTGAATCTCGTTTTCGCAAACAGGCGCGGATACGCATGATACGGATTACTCTCGATGGCAGGGTCCGTCGGCCCGCCTGCACCGCGCCGAAGAAATCATTCATGAGAATCACCATCACCATAACCATCGACGACGACGTCCTCGCCGCCGCGAACGCCCTGGCCCGCCTGAACTCCGAATCCCTCGGGCAGGTCTTGTCTCGCTTGGCGCGCGCGGCACTCGCGCTCCAGAGGCCGTTGCTAACGTCGGATGATGAGCCGTTCCCTTTATTTCGTGTCGGCGAGAACTCCCCCCCATTACCCTCGAAGACGTGAAGAGGGGTGAGGATGAGGAATTACGTTTCGACAGTCTGTAACTTTCAGCGGCCTAGACGGGGAGGCGGAATCCACTATACCAAGACCGTGCCCGGCGAAGGGCATCCCGGGTAAGAACATCGCTTCATGGGTGTCGCATGGCGACGCGATTGCCGTAGGCTACCCCCGGTACCCGCATGTTCCAGACAGCCATTCCGCTCGCTATCGGGTCTCGCTCGCAATTGCGGCCAATCGGTTGGCAAGATCGTGGCCGCAGGTGGGCGGGGGCAACGGCTTGCCGTCCTGGCGAAAAATTTCGATGGCCTCCTCGACGATTTGGCAAAGATGGTCGAAGACTTCCTTTTCGTCATCGCCGTGGCAGCCGCCATAGATGAGGCCAGGCACGCTTCCGACATAACACCCGTCCTCCTCGGACCATTCCACAATCTTCACGTAACGTGCGGTGTCGTTCATCTTCTCGACTCCTCGATCGCGCTTTCGACTTTTCGGACTTGGTAATGCTTCGCGTCGTCCCGGTCATGTCCCGACAATGCGACCAGTTTGTCCACGCGAGGATGAACGAAATTGCGATGAATCCCTTTACCGCCACGGTCGACGAATCCCGCATCGTGAAGTCGGCGAATAAGGTCCATCACCTTCGGCGGCATGATTCGTGATCGTCCCTGATGGTCTGCGTCGCATGTAACGAAGAGCGACGCCGGAAGCAATATTCCACATCCGATCATCCATCTCCCAAGGCTATGATGCCACGATTGTCCCCATTCTTAAAGACTTGCGCGCCGTATTGCCCAGATCATTCAGGTCAATCCCCGTATCCCGAATCCATCGAGCCGATCTTCTGCTTCCACCCCTCCATTTGCTATACTTCAACCTCCCCTGCGCCACTCCCCGAGTGCGCATTTCCCCGTCATATCCCGAAGCTCGGCGCATCCCGCCGTCCGAATACGGAGCCGTTGAATTTCGATGGAATTGCCCAGTTCGTTTGACCCGAAGAAGGCCGAGGCGCGTTGGGCCGAGTATTGGAAGGCGTCCCGAGTCTATGCGTGGGACCCCGCGCGTTCGCGCGAGGAGACCTTCGTCGTCGACACGCCGCCGCCGACCGTCAGCGGCTCGCTGCACGTCGGGCACATGTTCAGCTACTCGCACCAGGACTTCATCGTCCGGTTCCAACGCATGATGGGCAAAAACATTTACTTCCCCATCGGCTGGGACGACAACGGCCTGCCGACCGAACGCCGCGTGCAGAACCTTTACAACGTCAAGTGCGAGGCGCATCTTCCCTATGACCCCGCCTTCAAGGCCGAGCGCGGCCGCAAGGGCGACGCCCAACCGGTCAGCCGCCGCAACTTCATCGAGCTCTGCGACATAGCCACGAAGGACGACGAGGAAGTCTTCCGGCACCTCTGGACACGGCTCGGCCTCTCGTACGACTGGGCCGAGGAATACGCGACGATCAACGAGCATTGCCGCCGCATCAGCCAGCTCAGCTTCCTCGACATGCTCGCAAAGGACGAGGTCTACCACGCGGAGCGCCCCGTTATGTGGGACGTCGATTTCCGCACTGCCATTGCGCAGGCCGAGATCGAGGACCGCGAACGCCCCAGCGCGTTTCACTACCTGAACTTCGGCGTCGAAGGTTCCACCGACCGCCTCGTCATCGCGACCACGCGCCCCGAGCTGCTGCCCGCCTGCGTCGCGGTCTTCGTCCACCCCGACGACGAGCGCTACCGCGCCTTCATCGGCAAGAACGCCGTCACGGCCCTGTTCAAGGCCCCAGTGCCCATCATCGCGGACACCAAGGCCGATCCCGAGAAGGGCACCGGCGTCGTGATGTGTTGTACCTTCGGCGACCAGACCGACGTCGAGTGGTGGCGCGATCACAAATTGCCCACGCGCCAAGTCGTTGGGCGAAACGGCTGTCTCCTCCCGATCACCTTCGGCGAGGAAGGCTGGCCGAGTCTCGATGCCGCCGCGGCAAACGCAGCCTACGCACAGATCCAAGGCAAGTACGTCAAGCAAGCGCAGAAGCTCCTCATCGAGATCGCCGAGGCCACCGAGGGCGTCATCGCCTCGCCCAAGAAGGACATCGCCCACGCGGTGAAGTTCTACGAGAAGGGCGACCGGCCCCTTGAGCTCATCCCGACGCCGCAGTGGTATGCGCGCATCCTCGACAAGAAGGAAGTGCTGCTGGGCCAAGGGCGCAAGATTCAATGGCACCCGGATTTCATGGGCCACCGCTACTCCGATTGGGTCGAGGGCCTCAACCAGGATTGGTGCCTCAGCCGCCAGCGCTACTTCGGCGTGGCCCTACCGCTTTGGTACAAGGTCGACGCGGACGGCATGGTCGACTTCGACCAGCGCATTGTCCCCGCACCAGAGTCGCTGCCCATCGATCCGCTCAGCGATGTCCCGCCCGGCTACACCGCCGATCAGCGCAACCAGCCCAACGGCTTCGCCGGCGACGCCGACGTGATGGACACTTGGGCGACAAGCTCGATGTCCCCCCAGATCGCGAGCCACTGGGTGCTGGACAAGGAGCGCCACGCCAAGATCTTCCCGATGGATGTGCGTCCGCAAAGCCACGAGATCATCCGCACCTGGGCCTTCTACACCATCGTCAAGGCATACCTGCACGAACGCGAAATCCCCTGGCGCAACGTCGTCATCAGCGGATGGATTCTCGATCCCGACCGCAAGAAAATGTCCAAGAGCCAAGGGAACGTCGTCACGCCTGAACCCCTCATCGACGAATTCGGCGCTGACTCGGTCCGCTACTGGGCCGCACGTGCCCGCCTCGGCGTCGACACTGCCTACGACGAACAGGTCTTCAAGGTCGGCAAACGCCTCTGCACCAAGATATTCAACGCGAGCAAGTTCGCCATCGGCCGTTTCGCGGACATCGATCCCGCGATGCTCGGGCTCGAGCGCATCACGCACGAGATTGATCGCGCCGTTATCGCCGAGCTTCGTCCGCTGCTGCGCCGCGCCACCGAGTCCTTCGAGAAGTTCGACTATGCCCAAGCCCTCGGCACCATCGAGGAGTTCTTCTGGAACACCTTCTGCGACAACTACCTCGAGCTCGCCAAGCCCCGCACCTACGAC
>CANKTP010000020.1 GCA_947486375.1 Candidatus Hydrogenedentota bacterium
ATGTTCGCGATCCTCGAGTGGCCTGATCTCGAGGAGTTCGACCTTTGGATGGCCTCGATGCTGTCGCGGAGCTTGATCCAGACGCTGACCATGGCGTTCGCGATTGCCAGCGTCCTGTTTGTGCCCGCCGTCGCGGCGACCGCCATCGTCTCGGAACGGGAACGCTCGACCTATGATTTCCTGACCCTGTCCCTGGTCCGCCCCCTGGGCATCGTGTGGGCGAAGCTGGTCAATGTCCTTGGATTTTTCTTCCTGCTGTTCGTGGCGCTGATGCCGGTGTTTGGGCTGGCGTTTTTTCTCGTCGGGGTGGATTTGTGGGACATCTTGCCCGCCCTGTCCATTGTCGCGGCCTCGGCCGTTTCCTGCGCGTCCATCGGGCTCCTGTGCTCGTCGCGCGCGAGGACCACGATGCGGGCGGTCGCGACGACCTACGCGGCCGTGCTGTTGTACATGTCGCTGCCGGGGATCATATTCGGGCTCGCGCGCGGCGTCGAGTTCGTGATCACGCGCAGCTACTACGACTTGCCCGATTGGATACCGGCGGCCCTATTCGTGTCCAGTCCCGCGGTGGCGTTCGTGATGTTGCTACAAGACGCCACGTCCTTCATCGCCCCGTATCCCCTGGATACGGCCGTCTCCCTGCACCTCGCCTACCAGGGCTTGGTCACGGCGGCGTCGATTTTTCTGGCCGCGCACTACGTCAAGCGGCCGATCAAGCCACCCAAGATCGAGCTGCGCAAGCCGATCGACGATACCGCCGAACTCGACCGCCGCCGCAAGCGCTTCCCCTACTATATTGTCGATCCCATGCGCCGGCGGAAGGAAATCGAGGATGGGCGCAACCCGATGATGGTGCGCGAAATGCGCTGGGGACTGCTCAACAACGCGACCCTGTCGATCCGCGTGTTTTACGCCTCCTTCGTCGTGTATTTCTTCGCGGGCATCATCGTCACGTTCGAGGGATCGCCGGAAGACTACGCGGCCACGTGGACGCTGACGCAAGTGATCATCACCATTCTCGCGGCCCCGGCCATGACCGCGAACGTGATGACCAAGGAACGCGAACTGCGTAACATGGACATGCTCCGCATGACGCTGTTGACGCCGCGAGAGATCGTGCTAGGCAAACTCGCCGCGGGGATCGTCTCGATGGTTCCGCTCTTGACGGCAGCGACCCTGGCGTCGGTCGTCGTGTTGGTCCTCGGGGTGAACGATATCACCCAGTTGGCCGTGGGCTACGGGGTGTTGTTCGTATCGGCTTTCGTCGCCGTCTGCATCGGGCTGTTCGCGTCGACCCATGCCTCTCGGACCGCGACGGCCCTCGCGATCGGGTATGCCGTGTCGATCCTGTTCTTCGGCGGGATCGACGCGATCGGGGAGACGATAAACCCCATCGAGGCCCCAACCCCCGTCGATTCGTGGCATGCGGGCCTGTTCCCCCGGAACTTTCCCACCGTGTCTCCGATCATCGGGTACCTCGAAAGCATTGATTCTCACGCCCTCACGTGGGCGGGCTACGAAGGGTCGGTGGTCGTGCCGTATGTGGGCTTTGGGTTGCTCTCTTCCCTGCTCACTGCCTTTCTCCTCACCTCTTGGTCCGTGTATTTCTTCAAGCGCTTCCGGATGCAGGACAGGTAGATTCATCGGCCTCAAAGAACACAGCGCGGCATAGCCGCAACCAAAACAAGCCAAGCCTTCGCCAACGTGTTCTTCGTCGCATCGATGCTGTCATCCCCCAGATGCTGGGCAACGTGTCACGCATCGGCTCGAATACTTATCTGGTTTCAATCCGTGTTATCCGTGTTATCCGTGGTCACGAACGGTTCCTTTTTTGACCACGGATAACACGGATGACGCGGATAAAGAGTGGACGGGCCAACGAACTCGCCGCGTGATATTCTGACAAGGAAAACAAAGTTCTGACGGGTAGCAGTACAAAGAAGAGGCTCTTTGCGATCTCTGCGTTCATGGGGGTTAAATTTAATGCGGTTGTACCGGGTATCTGGCGTGGATGAGTTGGTCTTCGACGGAATACTCGACCTCGAAGCCGACGCGTTTGCAGACCTCGATCATGGTCCGGTTTTCGGGGAGGATGTTGCCGACGACGCAGGGGATGCCCTCGGCCTTGGCCACGTCGAGCACCTTGCGCAGGAGCATGGAGCCGAGGCCCTGGCCGTGGAATGCGTCGCTGACGGCGACGGCGAATTCGGCCTCGTCGCTTCCGTGGAGGCGAATCAACCGGACGACCCCCATGATCGATGTTTCGAGCGCGCTTGGGTCGGTGTGCAGCGCGATCAGGGTCATCTCGCGGTTGTAGTCGATGAAGCAGGACCGCACGAGCACGCGATGGTCCACTCGGTGCTCGAGGCCCATGATGTGGAAATAGCGGAAGTACACGCTCTCGGGCGAGAGGGTCTCGTGGAACTTCACCATCAACTGCTCGTCCTCGGGACGTATCGGCCGGATGGCCACGCTCAACCCTTGTTTTGTCGTCCACTCCGTCTCGTAGTGCGCGGGATAGGGGCGAATCGCCAGCTCGGGGACGGCCTCGATCGGCGTGTCGAGGGAATGCAACAGCATCCGCGCATCCAGCGCCATCAAGCCGTCCTCTGAGATCAGGAGGGGATTCAGGTCGATCGAGTTGATCCATCGTTGCTCGGACACCAGGTGGCTGAAGCGCGCCAGCACGCCCGCGAGCGCATTCAGATCGATGGCGCCCGCCTCGTCCTTCCGCGACATCGTCGCGTGGATGCGGGTTTGTTCCATCAGGCGCGTCGCCAGGGTCGAGTTCAACGGCGGCAGCGCGAGCGCGAGATCCTGGATCGTCTCGAGCATGTGGCCGCCGGTGCCGAAATACAGCACGGGACCGAAGTGGGGATCCGTGTGGCTCCCCAGCGCAAGCTTGAACCCGCCGAAGGGCGCCATCGGTTGGACCACGACGCCTTGCACGTGCTCGGCGCCCGCCTTCCGCGCCACCGCCTCCATGATGCGGCGATAGGCCCGCACCGCGCCGTCGTCCGACGTCACACCGAGCTCGACGCCGCCCACACGAGTCTTCTGGGACAAGGTATAGGAGTGGACCTTGATCGCCACGGGATACCCGATGGCGTTCGCCGCCGCGACGGCCTCTTCCTCGGTTCTCGCGATGCGCGTGTCCGCCGTGGGAATCCGGTAGGCCCGGAGGAGTTGTTTCGATTCGTGCTCGGACAGAGCCGTCCGGCCTTCGCGCCGCGCCGCATCGATGATCGCGTGCGCGAGGTCCCGGTCTGGCGCATCGGCGTCGTCCATTGCGGGTAACGCGGGCGTCTCGTAAATCCCGTCGAGGTTGCGCGTGTATTGCCACATGTACGTGAACACGCGCGCGGCTTGGTCCGGGAACGGGAGGTTCGGAATGCCCGCGCGATCAAGGATCGCCGCCGCCGGGGCGATCTCCGCGCCGCCCATCCAACTCGCGAGGACCGGCTTGTCGGTCTTGCCCTTGACCGCCGCCGCGAATTGTTCCGCGGTCTTTAGCGGGTCGGTCATGGCCTGCGTCGTCAACACCGCGAGCAACGCGTCGCCGCCCGTCTCGGCAAGCGCGATGGCCGCCGCCTTGCCGTATTCCTCCGGCGTGGCATCGCCGAGGACGTCGATGGGATTCCCCCGGCTCCAATGCGGCGGGAGCAGTTCGTTCAACTGCCGCTGCGTCGACTCGGACAATTCGGTCGGCGTGCCGCCGGTGGCCACGAGGACGTCGGTCGCGAGGACGGCCGGCCCACCGGCGTTCGTGAGGATCGTCAACCGGGGCCCGCGCGGCCGCGGCTGTTTGTCCAGGATGTCCGCCATGTTGAACAGCTCCTGGATGCTGCGCACGCGGAGCACGCCGCAACGGCGAAAGGCGGCGTCGAGCACGGCATCGTCTTCGACCAGCGCGCCGACATGCGCGCCCGCCGCCCGCGCCCCGGCCTCCGTGCGCCCCGCCTTCAGCACGATGATTGGTTTTGTGTACGACACCTCGCGCGCCGCCGACAGGAACGCCCGGTGATCGTTCATCGATTCCATGTAGAGCAGGATGCTCTTCGTGTGGCGGTCGTCGGCGAGGCGATAGAGCAGATCGCTCCAGCCAATATCCACCATGCTCCCGATCGAGACGAAGGCGCTGAATCCCACGTTCGCAGTACGGCTCCAATCGAGGATGGCCGTGCAGAGCGCCCCGCTCTGGCTGATGAATCCCACCTTCCCCGGCAACGCCATCGTCCGGGCGAAGGTCGCGTTGAGGCCGGTCCTCGGGTTCATCAGGCCGATGCAGTTCGGGCCGAGCACGCGCACGCCGCCGCGCCGGGCTTCCTCGGCCACGGCCTTCTCGAGCGCCGCGCCTTTCTCGCCGACTTCGCGGAACCCCGCCGTGAGGATCACCGCCGCCTTCACGCCCGCCGCCGCGCATTCGCGCAGCGCCTGCGGCACCAGGTCGGCGCGAATCACGATGATCGCGAGGTCCACCGCCTCGGGAAGATCGCCGACGCAGGCCCAGGCCGGCACGCCGAGCACGCTCTTGCGATTTGGGTTCACCGGATACACCGTGCCCCCGAAGGGCGACCCGAGGAGGTTCGTGATCGTCGCGCGGCCCACGCTGCCCGGTTTGTCCGTCGCCCCGATGACCGCGATGTGCCTCGGCTCGAAAAGGGCATCGAGCGAGCCGCGCGCGGCGGCCTCGCGAAAAACGTCGTGTTGTCCCGTCGGGGGCGTGGCCATGGTTAGTGGTCTCGTGCAGGTGATTTCATCGTGTCATCATACCCGACGGGACGTGGCACGGGCGTCCCGCCCGTGGGCTCGTGGCGAAGCCACGCGAACTTCACAAGAACATGGGCAGGATGCCCACGCCACACTGGAAGCCTGCACCACAAATGGGGTGACCTCAGGTCCCTTGCAGGCCCGCGCAACGCCGCAGTCGCCCGCCGAGGCAGCGCACGGCCAGAAGCGCGGAGGCGAGATGCCCGAGCACGTTGACCCCGATATAGACGGCGATCGCGAGCACGGTGTAGCCCGCCCCGGTTCTATAGACGAGGTTCCGCGTAGTCGGAAACATTCCAATAAGATACTCGACATAGAGCGGCATCAAAAGACCGATGACGGCGCCGCCGACGAAGAGATAGGCCCAGAGGCTGCCGGTCATGCCGTAGCGGAAACGCGCGGTGCCGGCGACGCACGAGAGGGCGGTGACGTTGATGTGGGCCGCGATGGTAATAGGGAGAAAGATCAGAAGCATCCTGACGCCATTCCGGTCGAACTGCATGAACCATGCGTAGAAGGCGAACCAGATCACGATCGCGGCGAAATACATGCGCGTCGCGCAGGTATGGCCCCGCCAAAAGGCGACGCCCAGCGCCTCGTCGCTGACCGGGACCAAGACCAAGTCGTCGAGCGCGCCTTGCTCGCGCGCCTTCTTCAAGGCCAGGATGGTCTCGCGGAAAACGAGGATCCAGAGCATGAACAATCCCGCGACGGGGAACATCAGGATCGTCAGCAAGCCGAGAAACGCGAGTATCCGCATGGGGATTGATCGCCGCGAGAAGCCCATCGAGCGCAAGCTCGATGCCGCCAACTTGGCCAGCGGTTCCGAACTCCGCCGTGCCCACCGTCGTCCCCTTTCGGAACCCCTGACTTTCGCGGTGCGCGGCGCGTCGGCCCGCGCATGGATTTGTCTCGGTAGAATGCGCACGGCCTCGAAGAGGCACGCGGCGGCGATAATCATGTTCAGGAATACGCCCGGGAGCATCTGTGCGAGGGGTATCCCGGACGCACCCCAGATTGGCGTGAGGACGCCCAGCGCCGGTTGCCCGATGGGGAGCCCCCATGCGGCCGAATTGTAGTCCACGTACGACGTGCCAACGAACCACAGGCCCAGCAACAGCGCCGTCTGCGTGACGGCAAGGCCCGACTGCGGGCTTACCGCCGAAAAATAGGTCCCCGCCGCGCAGGCCATGATGAGAAAACTCGTCATCATCGCCGCGTGCATGCCCACGGTGTGCAGGTCCACGCCGCCGAAGATCATGGCGAACCCGATGAAGGGCATGGCCGAGAGCAGCAGCATCTCCGAGAGCAGGAAGACCGATACGAACTTCGCCAGCACCACGTCCCATCCGCGCAGGTCGGCCATCAGGAGCAGGCCGAGGGTGTTCTCGTCCTTCTCGTCGGTCAGCGTGGCGCAGGCGACCATCGGCGCGGAAAACCCTGTGAGGACCTCGATGATGGCGACCAGGAACATCATGAATGAACCGAAGGTTTCGGGCGAGGGGGTGAATATCTCGTCTGTATACCAGGAAATCGCCATCGCAAACGACAGGAAAGCCAGGGCGATGAGCAACGGCCCCGTCCGGTTGATATAGGTGATGCGGCGGCGGCCCAGGCGCAGCAGTTCGTTCCAGACGATGGGCAAATGAATCGTCATGCGCCCGCGCCGGTGAGGTGCAGGAAGGCGTCCTCGAGCAGGACCTCTTCTTCCTTGATGGTCAGGACGCGGAAGCCGTTTCGCACAAGCGCCTCGGCGACGAAGCTGAAGTCCGCCGTCCCGTGGGGAAGCTCGACTCCGAGAATTTCTTCGCCCACGCTGATCTCGACGATTCCCCCGGTCTCCATCAGCATCTTGCCGGCTTCGTCGTGGCGATCCGCGAGACGAATTTCCAGGCGCAGTTTCGTGCGCGCCCGCGCGAGCGCCTCGTCGATGCTGCCTGAGTACACGAGCTTCCCGCCATCGAGGATGCCGATTGTGTTGCAGAGCGTGCGCAGCTCGGAGAGGATGTGCGAGCTGATCAACACCGTCTTGCCCATTGCCCCAAGGGCGCGGAGGATTTCCTGCACCTCGATGCGCGCGCGCGGATCGAGGCCCGACGCGGGCTCGTCGAGGATGAGCACCTGGGGATCGTTGATGAGGCAACGGGCCAGGCCGAGGCGTTGGCGCATGCCGCGCGAGAGGCCCTCGATGAGGGCGTCCCGTTTGTCGACGAGGCCGGTCAGTTCGATGCAGTCGTCCACCACGCGCCGCCGCCGGTCGATGGGGACGCGGTAGGCGGCGGCGAAGAATTCAAGGTACTCGACCACGAGCATGTCGCGATAGGCCCCGCTCGAATCGGGCATGTATCCGATCAGCGGGCGGACCGCATGCGGGTGCGTGACGACGTTGTGCCCCATGACATGGGCCTCGCCGGAATCTGGCCGCAGGAGCGTCGCGAGGATTCGCATCGTCGTCGTTTTGCCCGCACCATTCGGGCCGAGGAACCCGTAGATGTCCCCCTCGTGTACGTCGAAGGACAGATCCTGCACGGCATTCACGTTGCGGTATTTTTTGCACAAGTGCCGGATGGATATCGCCACGCTCATGAGTTTCCTCCGATGCATATCGCTTGCTGTTGTCGGAAGGCCAGTCTACACGCGCCTTGCCGGAATTCCAAAAGGGTGGGTCCAGTAAGGTGTGCGTCAGAAACGCGGGAATGGACGATATGGACTCGATGGACGATATGGACCGCGGGGCCCTCGCTGCGAGTGTCGATTTTTCCGCCGCGGGCGTGTCGCGATTTCGTATACTATCGGCGTTATTCAACGACCGTCGCTTCCCCACGAGGATTAACCCATGATTCGCGCGATTGCCCTGTCCGTTCTTGTGTCTTTCGTTTCCATGCTCGCCCACGCCGACGGCCCGGCAAAGTGGGTCACCTACGAGGGGCGCGAGGGGCCGGGACACGGCAAGCACATCGTATTTGTCACCGGGGACGACGAGTACCGCTCCGAGGAGTCGATGCCGCAATTGGCGAAGATTCTTGCGGTCCGGCACGGCTTCAAATGTACCGTCCTTTTCGCCATCAACAAGGACACGGGCGCGATCGATCCGGCGACCCTCGACAATATTCCCGGCCTCGAACAGCTCGATACCGCCGACCTGATGATCTTGTTCCTCCGCTTTCGCGAATTGCCCGACGACCAGATGACGCACATCATGGACTACACGAACTCGGGCAAGCCGATCATGGCCCTGCGCACCTCGACGCACCCCTTTTTCTACAAGGACATCAAGTCGAGTCCATATTCGAAGTGGAATTGGACCAGTCCCGATCCCAAGGGCGGCTACGGCCGCGAGGTCCTCGGCGAGACGTGGGTCAACCACTACGGCAATCACAAGGTCCAGAGCACGCGCGGCATCGTCGCCCCAGGCATGGAGAAGAACCCGATTGTGCAAGGCTGCGAGGACATCTGGGGGCCGTCGGACGTTTACGAAGTGACGACACTGAGCGGCGACGGCGCGCCGCTCATCCTGGGGCAGGTCCTCACCGGCATGAATCCGACGGACAAGCCCGCCGACGGGAAGAAGGAACTGCCCATCGCGTGGACGAAGACCTACACCGGCACGAGCGGGAAGCCTTCGCGGGTCTTCACGACGACGATGGGCCACTCCTTCGACTTGCATAGCGAAGGATTCCGGAGGCTGCTGGTGAATGCGGCGTATTGGAGCATCGGCATCGAGGATCAAATCCCCGCCCGCGCCGACGTAGCCATCGTCGGCGAATATACGCCGATCGACATCGGCTTCGGCACGCACCGCGTTGGGATCATGCCGGAGTCGCACGTCCTGGGTGCCGAGGCGCCCTGAGTTCGTTGACGATTCATTCGGCATAGAGACGGCGCGGGCGCACACACAGGTGCGCCCAATCAACTGCGGACCCGGCAATCCACCCCAAAAGTGTGCATATTCGGGTCTATTGTGCTAGATTGAATTCCCTCGCCGTAGGCGCACCCCCATCGAGTTTTTCATGAGTACCCCCCCATCCACCGATACCCGTTGGGAAGGACTGCGTGAAGTCCTGACCATGGCCTGGCCCATAATGCTGGGCTCCATCTCGTTCACCCTGATGGATTTCGCGGACAAGTATTTCGTCGCCCAATTGGGCGCCGACGATCTGGCCGCCGTGGGGTCCTCGAGCCTTTGGTCGTATATATTGGGCGTGTTCTTCCTGCATCTCGCCGCATGCGTCAGTACCTTCGCGGCGCAGAGCCTTGGCCGCGGGAACAAGGAAAACTGCGCGCGCTATGCGTGGCAGGGCATCTATATATCCGTCGCGGCCGGACTGTTCGCCGCGGCGCTGTGGCCATTCATCCCCGGCATGTTTGCCGCGATGGACCATTCGCCCGCCGTGACGGAGCGCGAGACCACGTACATGCAGATTCGCCTGCTGGGCTACGTGTTCATCGCGTGGCAGGCGTCGTTGTCGTCATTCTTCACGGCGGTGGGCCGTCCCATCGTGGCGATGTACGCGACGCTCGTGGCGAACGTACTCAATATCCTCTTCGACTGGCTGCTCGTCTTCGGGCTGTACGGATTCCCGCGAATGGAGATTGCCGGCGCCGCATGGGCGACTGTCGGTTCGCTGGCGGTCCAGACCCTCATACTCCATGCCCTGTTCCTCGGGCCGAAAATGCATGCGGAATACCATACGCGCACGTCGTTCGCGATCGACATGGTAAAGGTCCGCGAATTTCTCCGCATTGGTTGGCCCTCCGGTGTCGCCGCCTTCATGGATGTCGCCGCCTGGGGCATCTTCACGAGTTTCATTGTCGGCGGCCAGGGGCGGACGATGCAGCTCGCCGCCCACACCGCCGCCCTGACCTTCATGCACTTGTCCTTCATACCGGTGCTGGGCCTGAACCAGGCCACGACGGCGATTGTCGGGCAATGGATTGGTCGCAAGCAGATCGCGATCGCGAAAGCGCGCGCCTACACCGCCGTGAAAATCGGCGTGGCGTTCATGATGACGACGGCACTGCTGGGCGTGTTCTTCGGCTCCGAAATGATCTCCCTCATGAGCGACGATCCTGAAATCATCCGGCTGGGCCACCTGCTGCTCATATTCGCCGGCATATTCGCGGGTTTCGACGCGATCAGCATCGTCCTCCTGGGGGCGCTTCGCGGGGCGGGCGACACGCAATGGAGCATGCGCGTCTTGATCGTCGGCGCGTTCGTGTTCCTGTTGCCCATGGGATACGTCTTCGCGCGGCCGCTCGGGATGGACGTCGCCGGTGCCTGGGTCGGCGCCACGATCTACATCATCGCCCTGAGCGGCGTGGTGCTCCACCGCTTCCACGGCGAACGATGGAAGCACATTGTCATCTTCGAGGAGGACCGGCCCAGGACTGCGGACGATGGCGTCCCCGTCGCGCCGACCGTCCAAGGCGATCCGGTCGCGCCGTGATCGGCCGATTGGACGCCGCGCCGGCGTCCGCGTATTATTTCGGCTCTTTCATTCCCCATGTCCAAAGGAACGTCTCTCTGTCGTGAAACGAGTGCTCATCACCGGCGGTGCCGGGTTTATTGGGTCGAGCCTGGCGGACGCGTTGATCGCGCGGGGCGATTTTGTCGTGTTGTTGGACGAGTTCAACGACTATTACGACCCGGCGATCAAGCGCGGGAACATCGCGGGGGCGCTGGCGTCGGGCAAATGCGAACTGGTCGAGGGGGACATTCGCAACGCGGCCTTGGTCGATCGCGTGTTCGCCGAGGCGCGGGCGGATGTCGTCGTACACCTTGCCGCGCGCGCGGGGGTCCGGCCTTCGCTCGAACAGCCCGTGCTCTATCACGAGGTCAACGTCGTCGGTTCGCAACATGTCCTCGATGCCTGCCGGAAATACGCGCCGTCGCATTTGGTCTTCGCCTCGAGCTCGTCGGTCTATGGCGGATCGACGCGCACGCCGTTTCGCGAGGACGACCCGGTGGACACGCCGATCAGCCCGTATGCGGCGACGAAGCGGATGAACGAACTGATGGGCCATGTCTACAGCCACGTGCATGGCCTGCGCGTCACGATGCTGCGGTTCTTCACGGTCTACGGCCCGCGGCAACGGCCCGACATGGCGATCTCGAAATTCACGCGGCTCATCGGCGAGGGCCTGCCCGTGCCGATGTTCGGCGACGGCTCGACGCGCCGGGACTACACGTACATCGACGACATCGTCGATGGGCTGTTGCGCTGCGTCGACACGCCTTTCGACTTCGAGATCTTCAACTTGGGCGAGCAGAGGACGATAACACTGGCGGATTTGATCGCGCTGATCGAGAAGGCTGTTGGCCGCACCGCCATCATCGAGCGCATGCCGATGCAGCCGGGTGACGTGGAGACGACGTATGCCTGCGTGGACAAGGCCCGGGCGATGTTGGGCTACGATCCGAAGTGGGCGATGGAGGAGGGGGTGCGGAGGTATGTCGAGTGGTGGCGGGAGCGGGGGCGTGCGTCATGAAAAGCGGATGGACACGATAGAAGGTATGGACGAAATGGACGGACGCCGTAATTGGTAACAGGCGCAGCAGGCGCGCTGGTCGATTTTGTGGCGCGGGCTTCCAGCCTGCACGAAATATGTCGGGAAGCAGGCTGGAAGCCTGCACCACAACGACTACTGCCCGGCGGCTGGCGCTGCGGCGGGTTGCGCGGCGAGGACGAGGTCGGGGGCGGGGTTCGTGGTGAACTCGGCGACTTGTTCGGCGGTCTCGGCTTTCCAGACGCCGATGGCGCCGGTCCAGCACCCGGCGACGACTAGGGAATCCTTCGCGCCGAAGCGGGTCTGGTAGGCCCAATCGGCGAGCGCGGGATAGGTCGTGAGGGCCGTGCCGTTGATGTCCCAGCGTTTCGCCGTGCGGTCGATGCCCGCGGTGACGAGTTGTCCGGCGTCGCTGAAGTCGATCGACTGGGCCGATCCGGCATGCGCGCCCCAGGAACGAATCAGCGCGTTGGTCCAGGTGTCCCAGAGGATCACGTTGCCCTCGATCCCGGTTGTCGCGAGGATGGCGGAATCGTAGCTGAAGGCCATGTCGTTGATGCCGGCGTTGTGGCCGCGCAGGTTCTCGACGGGGCGCCCGTTGGCGGCCTGCCACAGGTAGAGACCGCCGCTGCGGTCCGCGCTCGCGAGGAGCTCGCCGTCGGGAGAAAACTTGATGCTGTTGATCCAATCGGTGTGGGTCTCGATGACGTAAAGCTCGGCGGCGTCCTTCGTGCTGTAGACGCGGACCTTGCGGCTGGGACCGCCGACGGCGACCATCGAGTGGTCGGGGCTGATGTCCGCCGCGAGGACGGTGTCGAAGTTTTTGCCGAATTCGCCGATGCGCGCGGCGGTGCGCACGTCCCACAAGATGACGCTGCCCGAATCGCCTTCCTCGCCGCCGCCGACGAGGAGTATCTCGCCATTCGCGCTAAAGCTCATCGTGTAGACGTCGCCCTCGGGGTAGGGCAGGGCACCGATGAGAGTCAGCTTTTCCAAGTCGTACAGGAGGATTTGGTTGTTTCCGCCCACGGCGAGCAAGGGCGCGATGGGGCTGGACGCGATCGCACGCGCAACCACTCCGCGCTCGGTCTTTTCATTGAGGGAGGCAAGGGCGACGGCGGGCATCGGCGGGGGGCCGTCGCCGATTTTCGCGGCAACAAAGGCCGGCGCGTCGCTGCTGGGGCCCGCGGAAGCCATGACCATCGACTCGGATCCCGCGGTGGCGAGCGTCCCGCCCGCGATCCATTGGCGGATGACTTCGATCTCGGCGGCGGTCAGGGGATCGCCGGAGGGCGGCATCTTGGGTTCTTCGGTTTGCCGGATCAAGCGCAAGAGGCGGCTGCCGTCGGGCTGTCCGGGATTGAGGACCTTGCCGGAGCTTCCGCCCGCCATCGCCTTGTCGAAGGTCATCAGCGAGAGGCCGCCGCGCATCTTGTCGTCGTCGTGACACTTCACGCAGCGGGCTTGGAAAATCGGCGCGACGTGATCGGCGAAGGTCACCACCGGGGCGGAAGCATTCTCGACAGCCATCATGCCCTCGGGGGCCATACCCTCGGCGGGCGCGGCGGCCTGGACTTCCGGCGCGACCATGCCCTCGGCCATCGCGAGCGCTTTCATGATGTCGACGAAGGGGTTCAGTTTTGTCTGGAACGCGGCGATCTGCGCGTCGAGTTCGCCCGACTGTGCGCGGAGTTGCTGCGACTGCGCCGCGAGGGTCTCGGCCTCGGCCTTCATCTCGCGGACGCGCGCGGCCAACTGGGCCGGATCAAGCTGGAGTAATTGCGTCAGCACATCGTCCGCCGTCGGGGCGGGCGGGGGCGCGGGGGCGGCTTCCTGGGCGCGGACGATCTGCGCGGGAAACAGCAGGGCCGCGATCGTGATCGCGGTGATGGTTGGTCTAAGGCGTTCTAGCATTCAACGAATCTTCCGTGGGTATCGACTGCGTATGAGGTCAGTTTGATGCCGGGGGCGCGGGAGCTGCCTCGGCGGGCGCGGGTTCCGCGGGCGCAGGAGCGACCTCAGCCGGTGCGGGTTCTGCGGGCGCTGCCTCTGCCGGTACCGGTTCCGTTGGCGCGGGGGCCATCTCGGCGGGCACAGGCTCGGCCGGGGCAGGCGCTGCTTCCGCCGGTACCGGTTCTGTTGGCGCGGGGGCCATCTCGGCGGGCGCAGGCGCTGCTTCCGCCGGCACCGGTTCTGTTGGCGCCGGGGCCATCTCGGCGGGTACGGGCTCGGCCGGTGCCGGTGCTGCTTCCGCCGGTACCGGTTCTGTTGGCACGGGGGCCATCTCGGCGGGCGCGGGCTCGACCGGGGCGGCTGGCTCCAATGGCGCTTCAGGCGCGGCGGGCGGCGTCATCGCCGCAGCGAGTGCCGAGGTGAAGGACTCGATGGTGGAGACGCGGGCATTGAGCGCCGCGGATTGGGCCTCGAGGGTGTCCGCGTTTGTTCGCAGTTCGGTCGCTTGCGCGGCCAACTGGTCGATCTGCGTGCGCATCTCGACGATCCGCGCGAGCAACGCATCGGTGCCGACGGCGGCCAATTGCTCCATGACGGCGTCGATGTTGGGCGGCGGGTCTTGGGCGCGCGCGGGTGTGGCGATCATGGCCAGCGCGACGGCAAGCGAGAGGAACGATATAAGTTTCATGAGGCGATCTCCCTGCAAGTTCATCAGGTCCATTGCGGGACCTAGTGGTTAAACACGAATTCTTTCGAGTTGAGAATGCTCCAATAAGTGTCCTGGAGCGCTTGGGACCGATCGGGGGCCTTCGCGACGTAGTCGAGCATCAGTTGCGCCTCGTCTGAACGGGGCGGACGGCTGTAGGCGGCGAGGTACAGTTCCTCGACGATTTGCTCGGTGGGCGCTTGTTCGTTGATGCGCTTGGTCAAGCGGCTGTCGCCCGCCTGGATGGCGTTGGTCAGCGTGTCGCCGTTGATGAGGTGCAGCGTCTGCGCCAGCGTGGGTTCGTTTTTACGTTCGCAGGTGCAGGCCGATTCACGCGTGGGCCGTCCGAA
Source organism: Candidatus Hydrogenedentota bacterium (assembly GCA_947486375.1). Lineage (GTDB taxonomy): Bacteria > Hydrogenedentota > Hydrogenedentia > Hydrogenedentales > CANKTP01. Next base: position 14,287 of record CANKTP010000020.1, read on the forward strand.
AATCTGGAGGAAGTAGTTACCCGCATTGCCGTCGGCGACTTGCACGGCGCGCGCGCCCAGCGGCAACGAGGCGAACTTCACCTTGGTCTCGGTGATTTCCGAGATGGCATCGAGCAGCATCTCGGAGGGCAACCGCCGGACTTGGGCGACGGAAAAATTCCGCACGTCCTGGATGGCCGGGTCACGCGGCTGGGTGGAGGCCTGGTAGGTGTTCGAATTGCAGATGTCGCGGATGAGTTGGCGCATGTCGTAGTTGTACGCGACGAAGCGTTTGCCGAGTTCGTCCAGCAATTCCTTGTTGCTCGGGGGATTGCTGACGCGCACGTCGTCTGTCGGGTGGATGATCCCCCGGCCCATGAAATGTTCCCACACGCGGTTGGCGATGTTCTTCGCGAACCAGGGGTTCTCCGGCGACACCAGCCATTCGGCGAGCACGGCGCGGCGATCGCGGCCCGCAAGATCGGGGACGGCCCCGCCCAGGAATTTCGGGGCCATGACCTGCCCGCTCTTGACGTGGTTGACCTCGCCGCTGGCCCGGTTGAACACGACGAACTCGCGCGGGTCGCTCGAACCTTTCTTGCCGACCTGGGCGAAGAAGGCCGAGAAGGAATAATAGTCGTTCATCGTCCATCGCTCGAAGGGATGGTTGTGGCATTGTGCGCATTGGATCTGGACGCCCATGAAGACCTGGGCGACGTTCTCGGCCATTTGCGGCGGTTGATCCACGACCATGTAGAAATTCGACGCCGGCGACGTAAACGTGCCGCCCTCGGCGCCCAGAAGTTCCCGGACAAGCTCGTTGATGGGCTTGTTGCCCTGGATGGATTGCCGGAGCCAATCGTTGTACCGGTGCATCGCCTTCGGATCGAGGACGTTCGCGATCGAGCGCACGCGCAGGGCCTCGGCCCATTTCATCGCCCACACGTCGTTGAACTCCGGGCGCTGCAGGAGTTGGTCGATGAGGGCGCCGCGTTTCTCGGGGCCCGTGTCGGAAAGGAAGGTCCTGGCCTCCTCGACCGTGGGCAGCACTCCGAGGGTGTCGATGTAGGCGCGGCGCAGGAAGACCTCGTCGGAGCAAACCTCGGCGGGCGCGACGCGCATCTTCTTGAGTTTCGCGTGGATAAACTCGTCCACGAAGTTCTTGGGCTGGACATCGGGCCAATTGAGGGGCGTGTCGGCCGGGATACTGATGAACTGCGAGACCATGGCGAAGGTGCCGAAGCGCGCCATCAAGTAGGTCTCGCCGCGCGAACCGGAGGTGCCCAAGCCCGTGCCGTCGATCGCGACCACCGCGTCGTCGCCGCTCGCCAGGACCGCGAGGTCGGTCACGTCGCGATCGGTACCGTCGGAATAGGACGCCTGGACAACGAATCGTTGCGTGGCACCGGCTCCCTCGAGCACGCCGGCGGGCGGAAGGATCTCGATCCCGGTTAGCGTCGGGAGTTCGGCAGGATCGTTGTTCGCCCCCTCGGCGATCCAGCGATGGACCATCTGGTACAGCGGGCCGTCTTTCTCGATCTTCGTGCCGCCCTCGTGATCGACCCCGCCGGTGGGCTTGAGGAGCATGAGGCTCTCGGCGGGCTTCGCGGCGTCCATGCGGCGTGCCCGGGCGTCGCGGGTCAGGTTGTCGTAGTCGACCGCCGCGTCGAAGCCGAAGAGGGTGAGCTTAAACCCGTTTTTGCCGGAAGCCGCGCCGTGGCACGCGCCCGAGTTACACCCGGAGCGCATGATCACCGGCTCGATGTCGTTCCGGAAACTCATCGGGGGATTGTTTCCCGCGCCCTGGACCTTGAGCGGAACGGAGAGGGTCTCGCCCGCGTACTCGACGATGATCTGACCCTCGCCATCGGCGGCGGGATTCAGGCGCAATTGATCGGACCACGTCGCCAATGTCGCGGGTTCCACTCGAAAAATGGCGTCCTTGGTGACGTCGAGCGTGACGCCGTCATCGCGGGTCTTGACGACGACGATGCGCTGCGGATCGCGCGCGTTGTCCAATTGGATCTTCGGGGGAAACGCCGCCAGCGACGCGGCCCATACTGGCGCGGCGGCGAGACCGACGATTCCGGCGACAAGGGCCTTGCATATTCTTGGGTACAGCAACATCGAATATTCCTCGATCTCTTACCAATACGTCCGACCAACCATGCACCGTCATTCCCGCGCAGGCGGGAATCCACGCTTCGCACCGGGCGCGTCGAGAATTCCCGTGGATTCCCGCCTTCGCGGGAATGACGATTTTCGACTGGCGCCTTGAAAGTATGTCTATGCGTCTATTGTTCGCTTCCCGAGTGTCGGGATGGCCTTATTGTCCGCTGGAGAACCGGCTCTTGCGCGCGGGCTGATCGGGCGCGGCCTCGACCGGCGGGGCCGCCTGCAACTCCGCGGGCAGCGGCGCGAACACGGCAAGCTCGGCGCCGGGCGACTGGTGACGGATGATCTCGCCATTGCTCGTGAGCGTGGTGGACATCACCATCGCGTAATGTTTTCCCTCGGGCGCGTCGGCCGTCGCGGTGACGGTGAATTTCAGTTCTGTCGTGGCTGAATTTACCTGGAGGACCGGGGCCGTGATGCCATTGGGGAAATTGCCCATTGCGACATCGTAGGTACCCTCGAAGGGTGCGTTCTGGACGACCTTCACGGTGACATCGACCGACTTCCCTTTTTCCAAGGGCGTGTTCGGGACTTGGAAAGCAACGTACGGCTCGGAAACCTGGACCGGTGAGAACGGGGTACACACATCCCAGCCGGCGCTATTGCCCATCACGACGAATTTCGCCTCGCCCACGGCAGCCTCGGCTCGCGCCTCGAGATACAGCGGGATCTCGTTGACGCCCTCGGGGATCGTGGCAGTCCCGGCGCCGAGTCCATTCGGGAGCCAGGGGATTCGCAGCGTGATAGGGGCCGTGAACCCTTCGGCGCGAACGGCCTCGATGATCAGGTCCTTGCTGCTCCCCTTGACGACTGGTACGGCGGAGGGGCGCATGCGTATCTCGAAGGGCGCCTTGTCGGAGACGGCCATGGCGAGCTTGTCGACGACGCGGTCTTGAAAAATGGTCAGGTTCTCGCCTTCGACCAGGACCACCTGGTGGCCGAAATGCCCGGTGACCTGGGGCGCGGCCGGATCAGGGCCAAAGGTGCCGACAACGTCCACGAGCGCGCCGGCGCGTGGGGCATCGGGCGCGCCGTGAAGCACGACCGGCCATACGCCGACTCCCGCGGGGATCGGCAGGAACTCCGCCGTCACGCCCGCAGGCAGATTGTTGAAGGCCACTTGAAGCTCGCCGTCGAACTCGGTGCGGTTCGCCTGGAGATAGAGAAACGTCCGGTTGCCCTGCGGGACCGTGACGGCCGCATCGAGATTCTCCGCGGCCTTGAATGTCAGGCCCGCCTTGACCGGCGCGATTTCGAGCCGGTACGAGAACGTCGGGCCACCCCGTTTGAGATGGTCCACAATCCACGCTTTGTAGACGCCGTCCTCGGGCAGCGTCAGACGGAAATAACTGTCGACGCCCGCAGCATCGTCATCGCCGGCGATTTGGCCGCCGGAGGGGGCGTTGAGATACAGGATCGAATCGAGGGGAGAGCCGAGGTGGCGCGCCCAAATCCGAAAGTCGTAGACCGATCCGGCCTTGGCCTCGAATTGGAACCAGTCGATGTCACCGGGTTCGCCGATGACGCCGTCGAATGCACCGGGCACCTGGCCGGCCGTCGGTTGGTCGGCGGCGTTATTGGGCTCGGCCTCGAGCACGCCCGGGAATTCGCTCAGCCGAAAGGGCATCTCTGTGGGCGCGATGCCCTGATCGCTCGCGGGCTCGATGAACGAGGTGCCGGGGTTCCCCGCCGGCACCGCGATCGTCTGCGGCACAAGCCCGGAATCGCCCAGCCATGTGACTTGGGCCTGCGTGCCGGGGACACCGCCCAGCGGCGTCATGCTTAATGGCCGGGGAAACGACCCGACGTGCAGGCGGTAGAAATAACTGTCGTTGCCGCCATAGGCCGCCTCGCTCACGGCGAGCAGATGGCGTCCCGCTTCCGTCGCGGTGAACACGAACGCGGCGTCCTGGCGCATGAGCGGCGTGTCGTCCTCGGAGACCAGCTCGAGGCCGGTCGGGCCGAAGAGACGAAGTTTCGAGTCGAACAGGGCCAAGCCCAGGCGCAGCGCCTCGACCTCGACCGCGACGCGCGCGCCGGGTTGCAGATCGACCGCGAAGAAATCGACGTCCTCGTAGGGGACATTGCCGTTGATGACCGTGGGCAAGGCCAAGGCCTGTGCCGTCTCGGCCGCGTTGTTGGGTTCCGCTTCCTGGATCTCGGGAAGGTTCCCTACGCTGAACAGCTTGAGGTTCGAGATGCCCGTGGCCGTGCGGACGCGCATGGCGTGCGTGCCGACGCGGCAGTCCGGGGCGATGCGCAAGAGGGCCTTGGCCACTCCGCCCTCGATGCCGCGAAACTCGACGAGCGAAATCCCCTGGTCATGGAACATGATGTCCACGGTGTCCTGGAGGTTGCCGCCCTGAAACGCGACTTCCACGTCCAGGCCGCGCTGCGCGCCGCGCGGCATGATGTTGCCCAGCTGCGGATCGGCCGCCCAAGCGGACACGCACGCGAGGGCGAAGGCCCACGCGCACGCGATTGCACGAAGCTTCATTCGGCGTTCCTTACGCAATTAGGTTCCGCACGGCTTTGCCGTCGCGGACAATGTCGATGGGACGATTGCCCGGGCTCATCAGCTTGCGGGCCGGATCGATGCCCAGTTGCGTGAAAATCGTCGCCGCCAAGTCCATGGGCGAAACCGGGTCTTGGGTCGGCTCGGCGCCGCGGGCGTCAGTACGGCCGTGGATCGTGCCGCCCTTGATGCCGCCGCCAGCCAGCAACGCGCTGAAGGCCTTGGGCCAATGGTCGCGTCCGCCGTCCTTGTTGAGGCGCGAGGTGCGGCCGAACTCGGAGCACATGACGATGAGGGTCTTCTGGAGCAGGCCGCGCTCGTTGAGGTCGTTGATGAGCGCCGCGAGCCCCTGGTCGACCGCGGGCAACTGCCCGCGCATCGCGTCGCGAATGTTGACATGGTGATCCCAGCCGCCATCGACCACCGTGATGAACCGCGCGCCCGCCTCGACAAGTCTCCGCGCCAACAGGAGCCGCTGGCCGAAGTAGCTGCGACCGTAACGGTCGCGCATCTCGGGGGCCTCGGCGGCGACGTTAAAGGCCTCGCGTGCCGTTTGGGACGAGATCAACGCATAGGCGCGTTGGTAATAGCTGTCCATCGCATCGAGCGAGTCGCCCTTCTCGAGTTCGCGGAAATGGCTGTCCACGGACGCGAGCAAGCCCTTGCGGCTTTCCATGCGGACCGGATCGACGCCCGAGGCGAGGTTGAGGTCGCGCACTTGGAACCCGTCGGCCTGCGGTTCGCCGCCGACGCTAAACGCACCATAGGCCGCGCTGAGATAGCCCGTGCCCATGAAGGGATCGCCGACCCCGGGGATCGCGATGTACGCCGGGAGATCGTTGCGCGGGCCGTACTCGTGCGAAACCACCGAGCCCATGCTCGGGTAGACGATCGCGGGGCTCGGGCGATAACCCGTCAGCATGTTGTGCGCGCCGCGCTCGTGCGCCGCCTCGCCGTGCGTCATCGAGCGGATGATGGCCATCTTGTCCGCCGATGCGGCCAGTTGCGGCATCAGGCCGCTGATCACGTCGCCCGTGTTCGTATTGGCGACGCCGAGCTCGCCGCGATATTCGATCGGGGCGAAGGGCTTGGGATCGAAGGTGTCCATATGGCTCATGCCGCCGGACATATAGATAAATATGACGGATTCAGCCGCGGCGGTCCCGGCTGCGGGAGTCCCCGCCATGGCCTGCATCTTGAAGAAGTCGCCCAGCGTCAGCCCGAGACCGGAAAGGAGACCGACCTTGAGGAAGTCCCGCCGAGTGGGGGGGCCGGGACACGTGCATCCCTCGAAGTCCGAAGAGTGATTCATGAAAGCAACACCTTTCCCAAGTTGATACACCTCTACACGTTATCCAGTATACACCAATTGCCTATCGCGGTGCAACTCAACGCCAAAACGGACGGATGCACGTTGTGGCCATGATGCATAACCCTTGCGATATCAACGGCTTGGATTCCCATGAGAACCGCATGGATGCAGCAAATGAGCACCTATATGAATTCCCGGAGGAACGATTGGGTTCCATCCCCCATGGGAGGCCCGGAACTCGCAGGCGGATTGCGCCGCAGCGCGGAGGGCACCGAGGGCAAAAGTTGTGGGGCAAATCGCGGGCGGGTCTTTAACGGCGGCAGGATTCGGCGTGCGGGTCACCGGGGATGGAGGACAACTTTCTCGCCGATGACCGGATCGAACTTGGCGCAGCCGTTGCCGCAATTTTCGTGCATCCATGCGACGGCGGGGGGATCGCCGTGTACGAAGATGAGGTTCTTCGGGTTGAAGCGCTCGACGACACGCTGGAGGGCCTTCCGGGGCGCGTGGGCGCTGAAATGATATGACCTGACATTTTCGAGGGCGACCTTGACGGGCTGTCCGCCGAGCGTGAAGACAAGTTCGTCGCCGGGCTTGGAGGCCTTGACGCGATGGCCGAGGGTGTCGGGGTCGCAGTAGCCCACGAAGAAGATTCCGTGCTGGGTTTCCTTGATCATATGCTGCGCGATCATGGCGGAGGGGGTGTTCTCGATCATCATGCCCGAGGTGGCGACGATGATCCCCGGGGTCTTCAACAGCGTCCGGGCGACGGCGGGATCCCAGACGTCGCCGACGCGCCCAAAGTTTGCCAGGGGGCTGAGACGCGCCTCGGGCTTGAGTTGGCCGGAAAATCGGTCGTAAATCTCATAGATGGCGCGGCCCAGTCCAGAGGCATAGACGGGGACATCGGGGATGGTGCCGTCTTCCTGCATACGGGCGACGATATTGAGAATTTCCTGGGCGCGGCCGAGGGCGAAACAGGGCACGAGCACGCAACCGCCCCCGCGCAGCACCGTGGCGATGTCCAGGCCGAAGCGGTCGGCCTCGGCGCCATAGTCGATGGCGTCCGCACCCTCGTTTGCGCCGTAGGTCGACTCGATGATGAGGGTGTCGAAGGAGCGGGCGTTGGCCGGGGCCTCGAAGCCGGGCATCAGTTCTTGATCGACGGCGCTAATGTCCGCGGTGTAGAACAAGGAATGATCCGGCGAATAGAGCTCGATGGATGCGCAACCGAGGACATGCCCCGCCGGATGGAACCGAACCCGCACGGGGCTGTCGGGAAATAGGCGGAACTCCTGGCCCATGTCAATGCCGTAACAACGGCGCATCGCATTGTCGACGTCCACGTGTTCGTAGAGGGGATACTCTGGAATGTTCCGTTCGTCGCGCAGGATCCCCATCACGGACACGCTGTTGTGCAGCATGCGATCCATGATCCTGAGGGTGGGGGCCGTCGCGTAGCCTGTCGTCGACGGGAAGAGCTTCATGAGGTAGGGCACGGACCCGCAATGATCGATGTGCGCGTGCGAGATAATGACCGCGTCCGGGGCCTCCTTCAGCGGCGCGAAGTTCGGAAGCGCCGCCAAGCCCTCCTTTTTCGGATGCAACCCGCAGTCAAGGACGATCCGAAGTCCCCCGATTTCGACAACGTACGAATTGGCCCCGACTTCCCCCGCACCACCCATCGGCGTAAAGTTTACTGTGCTCAATGATTCCGCTCCATGAGAGCCATGATAGACTTGCCGCAGCGAAATATCAAATTGTCGAAAGTCCCGATTACCGCTATAGAAATCGTGAGCGGGATCCGTGCATCCGCGTAAACAGACCGTCGCCCAGCGTGCGAAGCAGATTATCCAGGCGCACAATGGGAAGTCCGAGGACGTTTTGATAGCAGCCCTCGTATCGCGCGACGAGCAGGCTGCCGGGTCCGTCCACGGTGTAGGCGCCGGCGCGGTCGACGGGGTTGACCGCCTCGACGAAGGCGCCGATCTCGGACTCGGCCAGGGCGCGGAAGGTCACTTGGGTCGTTTCGAATCCCTCGGTGGCCTGGCCTGTCTGCGTATTGCGGATGGCCACGCCCGTCAAGACTTCGTGCGTACGGCCGGACAACGCGCGGAGCATGGCCCGCGCTTCCTCGATATCGGCGGGCTTGCCCATGATCCAGTCGCCCAGGACAACGATGGTGTCGGCGGCGATCACCAGCGCGGGATGCGCAACGCGCGCCGCGATTTCGTCTCGCTTGATTCGGGCGTTGTACAGGACCACCTCGCTGGGGACGCCGTCGAGGGTTTCCTCGGCGGCGCCCGGAATCACCTCGATCTCGATGCCAAGCGCCTCGAGCAGGGCGCGCCGCCGGGGCGAAGCGGAGGCGAGAACGATGGGAATCACGGATTGCCCACGAGGCTCTCGGTGGCCAGGGGTCCCGGGACCGTCTTGCCTTCGGGTCCCGCAGTCTCGATGTACTGTTCGTCCTCCACGATGTCCGTTCCCTCGGGCACGATGATGTGGGTCTTGTCCGGCGGCGCCGTGTCGCCGAGCGCGAACTCCCCGATACGAATGGTCACGTTCGACTCGGCGTCGTTGACGATGAAAATCTGCGTGGGCAAGAGATCGCCGGGACGGAGTTGGAGGGTCGCGGACTCGAATACGGCCATGTCGGATTCCGGATCGCGCGGCGTGAGCTTTAGGGCGACGCCGCCCTTGTTCGATTCGGCGGGAAGAGCAAGCTCGATGACGTAGGCTTTCTTCAGGTTCTCCGAGTCGTCGCTGAACCCGAGAAACAGCGCCTCGGTCTCGGGGCGATCCTCGAGCTTCCACGATTTCAACTGGCCCAGTTCCTTGTCATACTCGTACGTGACAAGCCCGTCGGTAATGTACACCAGGACGGAAGTCTCGCCGGTCTCCGGGTCGGCATAATGAAGCAGAAGGCGCTTGGGCGACGCATACACCACGCGGCCCTTTAACAAAATCGTCTCGTCGGGCGTCACAGTGGTTTGCTCGAAGGGCGCCTCGAGAAAACGAATGCCATTGCGCTTCTTTTGGAACTCCGCGAAGAATGCGTCAAAATCGGGTACCGTCTGCGCGGGAATGGCCAGCCACAAGGCCGTCAAGGTTAGTGCAATCATAAATTCACGTCCTCACCGTGGGGGTACTCGTCTCGATCCCCCGTTTACTGTCCAAGTTCCCTCGAGCGCGCCGTCGCCGCGGCAACGGCGGCATGGACCGCGCCGGAGAAGTCGCGCTGGCGCATAGCCGCCATCCCGGCCGCCGTCGTCCCTCCTTTGGAGGTCACGCGTTCGCGCAGGACCGCCGGCGTTTCGCCGGATTCCATGAGCAACTTTCCCGCGCCGTACAAGGTCTGTCCCGCAAGCCGCAGGGCCTGGGCCTCGGTCATGCCCTGGACCGTGGCCGCCTCCACGAGGCACTCGACCATGTAAAAGAAATAGGCCGGGCCGCTTCCGCTCAACCCGGTCACGGCGTCGATCGTTTCCTCGGGGACCCTCTCGCAAATCCCGATGGCGTCGAATATAGTCGTCACCACCTCCGCGTCCGCCTCGGAAGCGTTCGCGCTGAGGGAAAACGCGGCGGCCCCAAGGCCCACCATCGCGGGGGTATTGGGCATGACGCGCGCAACGCGGGTGGTTGCACCGAGGCGCGTCTGGATGAACGATATCGATATGCCCGCCGCGATCGAGACCACGAGGGTGCGGTCCGTATAACCCGGCCGAATCGCGGCAAGCGCCACCGCCATGTCCTGCGGTTTCGGCGCAAGCAGGAGCGCGTCGCTCGCTTGGGCCAAATCCGCCGGCGTCGCGGCAACGCGCGCGCCCAGTTTCGCCGCCTCGGAGCGCTTTCCCGCATCCAGGTCGTATACGACCATGCCGGAGGCAGGCCAGGTCTTCGCGTCGACCAGCCCCCGCGCGATCGCGCTACCCATGTTCCCGAACCCAAGAAATCCCAACGTTGGATGCGCCATGCCCGGATTTTCCTTCCCACGAAATGCGACGCGGGGAGTTTAGCACAGCGGCAGGAGTATGAATCTTCGGCAACGGATTACGGCGTATTCTCCCGGGTAAAGATGGCCTCGATGTCGCGCGCGCCATGGAGCACGCGGGCGATTTCGATAGGTTGACGCCCGATACGATGGAGGATTACGTGATTTCCGACGGGGAAGCGGTACAGGCTGGATCCCAATCTACCACAAGCGCGACCGATGCTTGGTTGACGGCCGAGAATATCGAATCTCTCGATGAGAAGCTCCGAGAAACGCGTGGCCGCATCCGGATTGTCCCTGGCAATGTAATCCCAGATTTCGTCCAGATCCTGACGGGCCGATCGCGAAAGTCGATACGTCACGAGGCGCTTGGGGTCGCTCGATTCGCAAGGCGCTCTTTGCCGCGCCGATCCAAGTCCTCGATATAGCGGCGCATGCCGGCGTCGTCGAGCTCGATGTAATCGCCCCGGTCCAGGTCCGCCAGGCCTTGAGCCAATTGCTTGCGAAATTCCTCCTCGCGAAGCGCCCGGATCCGTTCGTTCTCCTCGATGAGTCGCAATCCGTCCAGAAGCACATCGCCGGCGGACGGGTAGCGCCCGCTTCGGACACGCTCGCTGATGAAGGCCTCCCAGTGCGCTCCAAGCTCGATGTTCATTTTATGGCCTCCAGCTCGTCAAAAACCTACCATGCTCCCCGCGAATTCGCAATTCTGGGAAATCGGACGATTTGCGTGCGGCCCGATAGGTTCATTTTCCCTCACCAGCGAGCCACCACTGCAGCAGCGTCCGTAGCGCCTGCGGCGGATTGGTCGGGCCGGTCCTTCCGAACACATCTTCCCGATTGAGGCCGTGGCAATTGCCGCAGACCCTAATCTCGCCCGACTTGAAAGTGAGCCAATAGCGCTCGCGCACGGCGGGCGTGCCGTCGGCCTCGGTGGTATGCCACGACAACGCGCGGCCCGCCGGGACGAATGCCGCCATCGATCCGTCGTCCCCGAGCTGGACAGAAGCCTCGGGTGCGCCGGGGTCGGTCGGGTTCACGAAGGAATCCATCGGGCGCGCAAGGACGCGCCGGCCGGGACGGGTGTATCCCCGGAGTTGCTTGCCCTCGAAGAACTGCATGTAGCCGATCTCTTTCGGGATTTCGGTTTCCTCGGCGCTGACGTGATCGCTCCACGCAATCTTGAGGTTGTAATCCTGTTGCGTGTCGGCGCGCACGGTGACATCGCGGCTCACCAGCAGGGCGAGATCGTTCGCATCGAGATAGGCCCGAAGGTCCTCGATGCCGCCGGCGCCGAGTTCCTCGGCGATTACGGCCTGTTCGATCTCGGGGACTTCCTCGAGCGGGGCGTCGGAAGGGATGGGCTGCGTGCGCACCTCGATCGCCTGGAGCTGCCACAGCGGACCGTCGTATTCCACATCGCGGTAGCGCGCATTGTCGAAGTAGGCGATCGACTTCACGATCGGGGCGACAAGGTCGGGACCCGGAACAAGGTGGCCGCCATCGCCGGGAACGAGCTGCGTGATCTCGAAATTGTACCGGCTGGAAAGGACGAACGGGGCCGGCCCGGGGGGATTGTCCACGACCTCGTCGACCTGCCGCGCCGTGTTGCTGTGCGACGCCCAAATCGTCCCATCCTCGAGGACGACCGGATCGCGAAACATCCCGGCATGCCCCGGCGGCACGGGTTCCGCGTCGTCGACGGGGAAGGCCGTCTCCGGGTGAGTGTGGAACCGCGGCCGAATATCATCCGCGTTCGCGCCCGGCGGGGCGACGAGCGACACGAGTTGCCCGGACGCATGCGTGCCGAATTCGGCGCAGCGAATCCCATAGTATGTGCCCGGCTCGACGGGGCTCTCGCAGATATGCATGAAGATGTCGAGGGAATCCTCGTTGCCGGCATACTCGAGATACGTCCTCGCGGGCCCGATGTAGCCCGCCAATTCGTGCCGGCCAAGGTGGTTGAGGATCTCGAGGCCGGTGCCATCCTGCGATATCATCCACGGGAAGAAATGATTGAAGGTATGCACCGTTTCCGTGGGGTCGTAGTCCGCGTCCCAAAGCGGATCGACCGTCTCCGGATCGCCGGGGCCGTGAAGACCCCTAAGTTCCGGAAACACCTCGTCGGCGGGATCGAGGGCGTGCGAGGCATCGCTGTCCTCGCTGTCGAAGGTGAAGGACTCGAACGTGGATTCTTGCCCAAGGACAAGTTGCCGTATGTCGGCGTCCGCCTGTTGGTCGCGCTGGAGGTGGTCCCAGCGAGTGAAGATGACCCGGCCGAAGCTGTCGACGAACGGCGAGAAATCGCCAGAGGGACTGTGGTCGAGTATTTGCAAGCCGGAACCGTCCGCATTCATCTCCCACAATCCGCTGACGATGTCGGCGGATTCGTATTCGTCGCGCTGCGGATAGAGCATTCGGTCGCCATTTCGGGGACGGTCGCTCGTGAACAGGATGCGGCCGTCCGAGGCGTAGATCGGCGAGACGTTGTTGTAGTCCTCCGGCTGCGCGAGTTTGACGATCTCGACGGCCTCGTCCTGGCCAAATCCCGTGATCTCGTAAATCTGGAAGTACACCGGATCGATATCGTTCTGAATCGTCCCCCCGATGACCATGCTGAAAAGGGCCTTCGTCCCGGACCAATGCGGCTGCGGGTCGCGGACCGCGATCTCTTCCCCGGGTCCCGTTCCGAATCCCGCCTCGGCGGTAAGATTCCGAAGCGTACCGTCCGAGTAACGGATGTAAAGGTCGCCCCCGCGCGGCGCGCTGCCCACGCCGCCCTTGTGCGTGCCGAAGGTTGACATGAGGTTCGCGAAATCGTTGCCGAACGGGGTCTGTGTCACGAACATAATGGCGTTCGGGACTTCGCCTTCACCTTCTCCCTCGCCCTCACCTTCTCCCTCTCCTTCGCCTTCTCCCTCTCCTTCGCCTTCGCTCGAGTTGTCGGTCACCGTGATCAACACGCTCTCTGTGTCCGATCCCACGGTGGTCGTCACGGTGAGACGGACCGTGTACGCTCCAGGCGTATCGAAAGTATGTAGCGGAGATTGCTCGGTCGAAGTCTCGCCATCGCCAAAATCCCAGCCGGACTCGATGTTTCCCCCAGATCCGGCCGTACTTTCATCCGTGAACCGAACGGCCAACGGGGCCGGCCCGGTGGAATCGGACGGCGAAAACGCCGCCGTGGGCAGTACCCGGGGACATCCCCCCAATGAAATTGTGGCCAGAACGGAAAAAAAACAGATCACGGGCGTCTTCAAGTTCATCGGATGGCTTCTCCCCAATGTTGGCGATTGTCGCCGGTCAATCAAATTGTACCATGCGTTTCGGTGCGCAAAATGCCCGTCCCATGGGTCCCATAAACCTTTTTCCCACTGGAACAGTCTATATGACGTACAATGGCCGCAGCCGCGCCGAAATGGCGCCGGAGGATGATTCAATGGCTACTCGGACAAAACTAATGGGCGGTGCCATGATCGGCCTTGCCGCGGTGGGCTTGGCGTCGATATTTCTGCTGGCCGGCTTGGGGCTCCGCGAGACGCTCGGCTTGGCCTCCCCCGGTCCCGTGCCCCTGACGCTGCCCGTGCTCCGCCTAATGCCCGAATCCGCCGAGGTGGCCTGCGCCATTCCCCCGGTGGCCGATGTGCGCGACCGGTTCCTTGCGCTTGCCAAGCGCTTTCATCCGGAAGACGATCTGAATTCCGCCTACGATGAATTCGTGGCCGAGATTGCCGAGACGCTTGAGGCGGACACCGCCGCAACCCTCGAGGACCTCCTGGCCGCGAAAGGCATCGACGCATTCCAGCCCTTGGCCATGTTCGCCGACACGGACGCCCTCGAAGTCGCGGCGGCGGATGCGGAAGAATCCGCGCCCGAGAGCGAAGGCCTTCACCGCATTCCGCCGGGCCTCGCGCTCGTGATCGGGTGTGCCGATATCCATGTGGCGCAGACGACCCTCGAGTCGCTGATCCCCGCCGAGGTGGCGCACTACACGGACGAGTCGTACAACGGCGTTTTCATTCGCACCTACGGCGACGCGTTCTGCTCCTACTATTTCGACGAGGACCGCATGGTCATCGGGAACTCGCTCGAGTTCGTCAAGGACATCGCGAAGCGCAGGACGGATCCCGCCAAGGTGCGCTATGGTTCGGCGGATTGTCCCGCGGGCGCGGCGGACGAGTTGGTCGCGCTGGTGCGGATGGATCGCGCGGCAGGACGTCTCGCCGATGTGACGGAGTCCCTCGCCGGCGATGAATCGCATGCCTTCCTCGAAGAGTTGCTGACGTTGCAGGACGGCTTCTCGAGCGATCCCCTCGTGGTGACCTTGGGCGAACACGACGATGCATTCGAGCTTTTGGCCCGCGCCGATCTCGCGCAACACGAAGGCCTGCGCACCACGCTCGGGAAACCTTCCCCATTGCGTCTCGCCCAACTCCTGCCCGAGGACACGCTCGGCTTCATGAGCCTTCGGTTCAACCAGGAGTCGCGCGCGCTTCTCGTCAAGGCATTCGCAAACAACTTTCCCGAGACCGAGGGCGACGAGGCCTTCCAGTTCATGACCGCGACCATGTTCAGCGATTGGATGACCATCATCGACGACGAGATGACCATCGCGGTCACGGAAATTCGCGACGACGAAGTCGAGGGCATCGGCATGCTCGCCGTGAACAACAAGGATCAATTGTCCACGCTTGTCTCGGCCATCCCGGGCGAGACCGTCGAGACCCATCGCAACGTCGACCTGCGGAAGCTGCCCTTCGACGAGGCCGGCGGCATTCACTACGCCATCGCGCGCAACGTGTTTGTCATGAGCACGGACATCGAGCAACTTCGAGGCGTGGTCGATCGGCTGCTCGATCGCGAAACCTCGGCCCTGTTTGCCAGCTTCACGCCGCCCATCGACGAAGACACGCCGCGATACGGCGCGCTCGTCCTGCGTTCGGACTTGCTCGCCAAGGCCGGGATCGACTTCCTCGACAGCGATGATGCAAACACCGGCGTCGGCGGCATTGTGCGAGACGCACGCCTCACCGGCGACGTCGAGGGCACCTGGCTCGCCACCCGACTCGCCGTGTACCTCACTCCTCCGGCCTCCGCGCAGGCCGACTGAGGCGCCTTCCTCGCGCCACGAAAACCGGCCATCGAAGGGGACAGACACACACGAGGCTTACGCCTCACCCACAACGATGAAAATAGGTCAATCTCTCCCCCCGGGAGAGGGCAGGGAGAGGGAGGGTCCTCCGACGGCCCTCGTTTCGTAGTTTGTCCTGACCAAAGCACCGAATTTTCAAGGCAAGCAGACACTACAACCCCGAAAGTTTCCCTTGCCAAATTTCGGGGAAAGGATTATCGTAATCGAAGGTTGCGATATCCTCGGTCCGGATTTCTGGGCCGACGGTCATTCATTCCGTGCTTGGGAGGTCGGTCGGGATGCCGGATGCTGCGCTCACTCTCCTATCGTGGAGCTTCGCGCTCCTCGCGTTCAGTGGTTCCCAGTTGATCGAGTCCAAGGCCGCGCCTTCGACAAATGACGCCCCCGCCGCCAAGCCCGCCCTACCGATCGAGATTAGTGTGGTTGCGGAACGTTCTCCCTCCGCCATCGGCGAGGAGTTCGAGGTCAAGGCGGTCGCGGTCCTGACCGAGCCCTATCCCGCCGTGGTCATTTCCTTCCAATCGGCGCACGGCCCCATCGTTATCGTGGAAGGCGAAGACACCCGCCACACCTATCCCGCCGTCAAGCACAGGCTCGAAGCCCGGGCCACCGTCAAGACGACCGCGGCCGGCAAGGCCGAGCTACGCGCGGTTGCTTCTGTCCAAGACGACCTCGGCCGGGCCATCTACGCCCCCGCCGCGTCCCTCTACATCGTCGCGGCGACCAACCGCGTGGTCACCGGCAGCAAAGGCTATCTCGAACTCGAGCTCGGACTGCTGAAGCAACAACTCGACGCGGGCGAAATCTCGAAGACCCAATACGACGAGGCAGTAGGCAAGGCGATGCGCGGAGGTGCGACCACCTCGCGAACGCAAGTCGACGAACCCAGAGAGTAGTGCAATCATGGCCCACGTATTCACCAGCTGCGGAGGAATTCCAATGAATGCGCATTCGGATAGTCCACGAAAACTTTTACTCATTGTTGCGACGATCCTAGCGATGACATTCGCGGCGCTGCCCGCGAGTGCCACGAAACCGCCCGCAGTCGTCGAGATGGACCTTTCCGTCGATGAATCGGCGCTCGCCTCGGACCGCGATGCTACCTTGACCCTGGTCGCGGTGCCCATAGTGGACATCCGGAAAGCCCGCTTCGAATTCTCCGTGGCATACGGGGAC
Source organism: Candidatus Hydrogenedentota bacterium (assembly GCA_947486375.1). Taxonomy (GTDB): domain Bacteria; phylum Hydrogenedentota; class Hydrogenedentia; order Hydrogenedentales; genus CANKTP01. Next base: position 30,590 of record CANKTP010000020.1, read on the forward strand.
GGCCGTATCTCCGGCACGGTGGCCGAAGACCTTGGGGACATCGTCGCCGGCGTCTCCTACACCATTACGTCGCGCTTGGCGCTGACCGGTTTAGGGAAAGTTGAAGTGCGCGTTACGGCCTTGGGCGTCGATACCTCGAGCGGCACGCTGTTTCGCCGGGCCACCTGCCTCTACGTCGTGTCCTCTGGGGATCAAGTCTCTTCCAGCAACGAAGGATACATTCCGGCACACCTCGACGCCTTGAAGCGCCGCGCCACCAACGGCGGACTGACTAAGTCCGCGCTCGACGATGAAGTTCATCGGGCGATGACGGGCGGGGCAAAGACTGAAGTGATCGCCGGCAAACAGGGCAAGCAGGCCGGCATCGGCATTCAGGGAACGGCGAGCTGGACCGACAGCGGCGGGAGCACACACCCAGCGCGCAACGTCACGGTGGAGGTTCACGACGCTGCCGATGCATCTCCGGATCCCCTTGCAACGACCACGGCATCGGCCTTCGATGGGTCGTTTGGCTTTTTCGGGATTGACGATTCTCCGGAAGAACTTCGGGATATTTTCATCCGTATCAAGGCGACAAGCGCGTTCGCCACAATCAAGGGCGCATCCGGCGGGAACATACACGCCGTCGACTCGGATACGGCCGAAGACGTCGAGGATGGTGGATTCCGCTTCTTTGGCGTGGTCGCGAACAACACGGATGACAACGCGCAGGCCTTCTCTGTTCATGATGGACTAGTGTTGATCATCGGCTATGCCGACAATTTCGGCGCCATCCCGCGAATCGACACTATTTTTCCAGGAACAGGGACATTCTTCCGTCCGGCGACCAGCGAGATACACTTGGTGAAGGGCGATTGGCCAGACTGGGACATCATCGGCCATGAGTACACCCACTACTTCCAACGCCAGAAGGCAATTAGCGCAAGCCCCGGCGGGGGCCATGCCATTTTGCAAAACATGGCGGAGACGCTTACCAAGGACAACGGCGTCAGGCTGGCTTGGTCCGAAGGACATGCCACCCATTTCGGTATCGCCGCGCAGATCGACCAAGGCGCATCCTCTCTGGGCGTGCCGGAGGTCGGGGACACCGCCTATATCGACACCATCGACGGGGGCGGGTTCACCTACGACATGGAGATCAATGACAGCAAGGGCGAAGGCACTGGCGAGGACAATGAGTTGTCGGTGCAACGCATCCTCTGGGACATTTACGACGGTCCCGCAGATGCCAACGATCAGGTGGCGACGAGCAACTTCACGCTGACGAGCCTGATGATCGACAACACGGTCGTCACCTTGTCCCAGTTCTGGAATGCGCTAACGGCGACGACAGATACCCGGCAAGACGTCACGTACGGGTGCATCTTTGGCGACCACAATGTCGCGCCGGAACTAACGGCGCCCGCCGACGGGGCCGAGTTCTTGAGTGTCGACCCGCCTCCGGCGTTTCGTTGGATTCGCAACGGCGCTGGTCCCTCGAATCGCCTGAACAAGTTTACTGTCGAGTTCTGGAATGAGGACTTCACCAGCAACATCTTTACTTCGCCTGAGGTGGACGACCCTATGTTCACCCCAACGGACGAGCAGTGGGACACCATCCTCGCCGGCGGAGATGTGATCAAGTGGGTCGTTCGCGGACGAAATACAACCGCGGCCGAGACGGGAACATACGTCAGTTGCGACCGGACGATCGGCGGGGTGGACGTCGGGTTTGTCATAGACACCACGGGGAGCATGGGTCAAGAGATAGACGGAATCAAGGCTGCATTGACCGCCTTCGTCACCGCCCTCGAGGAGGAAGAGATTACGCCGTCGATCAACATTGTGACATTCGACGATTCTCCCTTCTCTCGAATCATTTCGGACGATCTTGTGGCGATTCAGGCAGAGGTCGATTCGCTTTTCGCCGGTGGGGGGGGCGATTGTCCGGAGGGTTCCGTGGAGGCGCTCAACTTGGCGGCGAAGAACGTCCGGGCGGGCGGGCGTATCCTGTTTGCCACGGATGCCGACGCGCACGATGGGCTTAATATACCGGCCACGATTGCCGCCCTGCGCGGGAAGGGCATCCGGGTTGATGTGTTGCTCTCGGCAAGTTGTTCGATTTTCAAGGAACTCGGAAATTGCAACGATGCCGATTGCGCGGGCGATCAACTAGACAAAACTGTCGGGACTTGCGATCTCCCGGTATGCGACGATCCGATTGTCTATCCTCCCGACTATCCGACGGACGCGGTCGTCGTGTTCTCCGCGATTGCGGCGGAGAGCGGTGGCGTGTTCGCCTTCATCCCAGAGGTCAATCGCGGCGACCCAACCCGCTTCAACAACGTCGCGTTGAACGCGATGCTAGGCACGGTATTTCCCGGCATTCTCGACCTAAACCCGGCGAAGGGGGCCCCCAATAGTACCCTCAACGTCGTCTTTACGGGGTCGAACACGAACTTCAACGGCGAGAGCACGGTTGCTTTCGGTGGGACCGGCATCGCCGTGAACTCGACGGAAACCCTGAGTGCCACAAGCCTGCGGGCAAACGTTAGCATTGCGGAAGATGCAGGGCAGAGTTTCCGCGACGTCACGGTGACGACGACCCTCGGTGACGATTCCATCGAGGAGGCCACGGGAACGGGGGCCTTCGAAGTCGAAATCTCCTTTGTTTCGGATCTCACCAGCCTGTTCCCCTCGTCCGGCGCGATCGGCGACACCCTGAACGTTGTCGTCACGGCGTTCCTGTCGAACTTCGACGAGACGACCACCATCGACTTCGGTACGGGGGTAACGGTGAACTCCTTTACCCCGAACAGCGCCACCGAGGGTATTGCAAACATCACGATTACGGGGAGCGCGGCGCCGGGCTTCCACCAAGTGACTATTGGCGGGGACTTCGGCACCATATTCGACTCGTCCCCTGGGTCATTCCTTGTCACCTCCGCGGATCTCGCCGAAGGCTTCCCGCGGATCGTTACGGTTACGCCCAATATCGCGTCGCCCGGAGGCAACGCCACGATTACCGTGGTAGGCGAAAACACAACCTTCGAGGACGGGGTGTCCTTTGGCACCGTAAGCGGCGAAGGCGTGACCGTCGACACCACGACGGTCAACTCGGCGACCGTGGCCGAACTCGAGATTACCGTAAGCCCGGATGCCCCGACCAGCTTCCGCGACCTAAGCGTGACTACCGGCGGCGAAGTGGCGACCGCCCTCAACGCGCTCGAAATCGGCAACAGCCCCCCTGTGGCCGACGCCGGCGACGATCAGTTGATCACCGTCACCAGCACCGGCACGACCGACGTCACCCTGGACGGTTCCGGCTCGACCGATCCGGGCGGCATCACTGCCTACGTGTGGACGGGTACTCCCGACCCCGCGGACGTGGCGGC
>CANKTP010000021.1 GCA_947486375.1 Candidatus Hydrogenedentota bacterium
CTTGTCGAGCTCGATCATGTCGCCGACACCGGCCGGGAGTTTCTCGACCCGGAGCGTGTCGCCCTCGGCGACGCGAAACTGGCGACCGCCTGTCCATACCACTGCATACATTGTGCGTTCTCCACGTTGCGCGGCCCGAATGGCCCCGCGTGTTCCGTACTTGCTATTGCGTCAGCCGCCCGAGGCGGCGTTCGTCACGTTCTCGGCATGCGCCTGGAATGCCACCGCCGCCGCGCGCACATGGGCGCAGGCCGACAGCGAGGCCAGGTAACTCGACTTCGCGTTGCGCGGCGACGGCAAATTCTCGGTGATGGTCTGGAGCCGCCCAAAGGCGCCCTCGGCCACCACCTCGTGTATGTTCGTCGTCGCGTCCGGATCGGCGATGATCCGGACCTTGGTTTCCTTCGGGCCGATTCCCGCGAAACTCAGCGAGGCGGCGACATTTACGTTTTGCGGGAAAGCCTTGACGGCCTCGAGGGCGTTGCCCTCGAACACCACGCGCGGCTCCTGCAAGTTCGACAAGTCAATTCCGTGTTCAGCCAGATACGGCGCGCCGGCCAGCCCCTTGGGCGGCTTGCGCGTCGTCAATGTCACCGTATGCAGTCCCGCTTCCATCGCGGAACGAATCCCGTCCAACCCGCAAAGGGCGCCGGACGGCAAATGTACCTGTATCGCGCTTTCCCGGGCCCGCTGAAATAGTTCCGGGTTCGCCATCAATCCGCCGACGCTCATGATCAAGCAATCGATGCGATGGCGCATGGCCGCCTCGACCACGTCCTTCACCGCGTCGCCCGAGGCGCATTCGACGAGAAAGTCCGCCATCGAGGCGTTCTGCTCGAGGTCGCAGACCGGGGCCTCGAGCTGGAACGACCGCATCAGCACCTTGGCACGCGCCGGATCCACGTCCGTCAAAGCGACAATCTCGGCCGGAATCGTGCCCTTTTGGAGCGCGATGCACAAGTCGGCACCAATGTTGCCGCACCCGATCAGGCCGATCTTCATCTTCGTCACAGTTTGCCGCGCCCCGTGAGTTGGGTCTATTTCCGAACGGCCTTTCGCCGGATCCCGGCATCTTGCCGGACACTCCCCGCCCCGCTGGACACACTTCCACCGAGACAGCCCAAGAGGTTAGCATATGAACGATACGCCAGTCAAACGCGATTTAGCTGCGAGAACGGTTTATGTTATGGCGAACCGCAAAACTTTGCCCACAGATCGTCGAGATGACGCTCGGCGGCGAGTTCCGACAGCCGCCGCCGCTGGTCCGCATCTAGGATCGGCAACATGGACAGGATGTCCCGGAGGTGTTTGTCCGAACCTCCCTCGCGAAAGTATTCGAGCTTGCGGACGATGACATACTCCGGCGGGGCCACCGTCATCTGGCCGCCCCCGATATCGACCCGCAGCGAGTGGGCCAGGCCCCAGGCATGGAAGGGGTCCGTGCCATGCAGGTAGACGTCCGCCTTGAACCCCGACTCGTGATGAATGAGGTTGAAATGCCCGCGCCGCTCGCGGCCCAACTCGACTCGAATGACTTCCAAGGGGGGACAATAGAACTCCGAAGGTGGAAACGCCTCGATGAATCTGGGGATGTCGGCGACATCCAGCGCGACGACGAAGTCGACGTCCAGCGTCAATCTCGGTTCGCCGTACACGATCATCGCCACGCTCCCGGTCACCATGTAGGGAATGCGCAACGATTCCATCCGGTGGACGAATATCGCGAGTAGGTCAGGTACGGCCATAGAGAAACGCGTCGCGGACGGCGCTCCGCACTTCGTCATCGTTCCAGCCGGGATGCTGCATCCGGATGCCGGCGGCCTTTAATTCCCGGGCCATTCGATATAGCTCGCCCGCCACCTGCAGTTTCTTCCCGGGGGACATCGCCCGGACAATCTGTTGCTGGATATCCTCCATTGCGGGAGTCTAACAGATCATGGCGATGGCGCGGATGGGCCGGCGCGCGCGGGCATGCGCGGGTCTCGGACCTTGCCTCTGCCCGTTAGAGCTCGAATCCGCCGACGCCGGGGCTGAACAACCACTGGCCGCCGTCGACGACGTGAATGGTGCCGGTGGTGTAGCGGGCGGCGTCGCTGACGAGGAAGAGGCAGGCATCCGCGATCTCCTCGATTGTCCCGAAGCGTTTCAGCGGGACGTGCTTCATGGCGCGCTCGGTGAGCTCGGGCGTCGGGGCGAGGCGGCGCATGCCCTCGGTGTCGCCGATGGGGCCGGGCGCCACGCAATTGGCGCGGATACCCATCGGGCCCCACTCGGTCGCCATGGTCCGCATGAAGGCGTCGATGCCGGCCTTCGCGGCGGAGACGTGGGACTGGAACGGGATGCCCGTGTATTGGAGTGTCGCGGAGATGCAGATGACGTTTGCGTTCCGGTGTTTTTCGGCCGCCGCGAGCAAGTGCGGGAAGCAGGCCTTCGACACGTTGAAGGTCCCCTGCAAGTCGATGTCGACGACGGTGCGAAAGCCGTTGTAGGAGAGCTGCGAGATGGGCACGGGGAAGTTGCCCGCCGCGCCGCTGACAAGGATGTCAATTCCGCCGAAAGTCTCGACGGTCTTCGCGACGACGTTCTCGACCTCCTCGGGTTTGCGCACGTCGGCGGCGATGGCGAGAATCTTCTTGTTCGTCGCGAAACCGATCTCGTCGGCCGCCGTGTCGAGGTTCTGCTGTTTGCGGCTGGTGATGGCCACGTTCGCCCCGTGGGCCGCGAAGCGCAGGGCGATGCCCTTGCAGATGCCGGTGCCGCCGCCGGTGATGAGGGCGGTCTTGCCGGCGAGGATGTCGTCGCGAAATATGCTCATGGAGTTGTTCCTTGCGAAGTGGAAATTAGGGACAGTCACCTATTATTCGTTCGACCCGATCACGCAATGTTTCGAGCCAAACCCAAGTTCGATTGAGGGTGTTGGTCGATCTCGATCATATCGAATAATAGGTGACTGTCCCTAATTTCCACGGGCCTCGTCGAGGACCCATTGCGCAAACAGCCGAACGCCGTAGCCCGTGGCGTGTTTCGGGTCGAGGTAGGGGACGTTCTTCACGCCCCACGCGGTCCCGGCGATGTCGAGGTGCGCCCAGGGGACATCGCCGACGAATTCTTTCAGGAAGCATGCGCCTATGATCGTGCCGGCTTCGCCCGGCGGGCCGATGTTGCAGAGGTCCGCGTGGGTGCCTTTGATGAGCTCGGCGTAGTCGTCCCACATGGGCAGGGGCCAGATGCGTTCGCCCGTGGAATCGGCGGCACGCTGCAAGCCGGTCGAGAGGTCGTCGTTGTTGCTGAGGACGCCCGCAGCGTAGTGGCCGAGGGCGACGATGACGGCGCCGGTGAGGGTCGCGGCGTCGACCATGGCATCGGGTTTGTATTTGTCGACGGTGTATGCGAGGGCATCGGCGAGGATGAGCCTGCCCTCGGCGTCGGTGTTATGGACCTCGATGGTCTTGCCGTTGTAGGCCTTCACGATGTCGCCGGGCACCTGGGCGTTCGAGCCCGGCATGTTCTCGGAGGACGGCACCACGGCGACGACGTTGATGGCGGGCTTGAGCGCGGCAATGGCCTTCATCGCGCCGAGGACACCCGCCGCGCCGCACATGTCGTATTTCATCTCGTGCATGTTTGCCGAGGGCTTGATGCTGATGCCGCCGGTGTCGAAGGTGAGGCCCTTGCCGACGAGCGCGAGGGTCTTCTTCGCACCCGGGTGGCGATATTCAACGACGATGAGTTTCGCCGGTTCGCTGCTGCCGCGCGACACCCCGAGGAGCGCCTCCATGCCAAGGTCCTGCATCTCGGACTCGTCGAGCACGGTGCATTCGCAACCCGCCTCGCGCGCCATGGCCTCCGCATGGAACGCGAGGGCCGTCGGCGTCATGTCGTTGGGCGGGGTGTTGGCGAGGTCACGCGCCCACGCCGCGGCGTCGCACATGACGACCGCGCGCTCGCATCGCGCGCGCAGGCTGTCGAGTAAGGTTTCCTTGGGCGTGCAGATCGTGATTGTATCGACCTTCATGGGCGGGTCAGTAGGGGTCTTCTTGTATTGGGCGAAGTCGTATTGGCCGAGCATCAGGCCCTCAATGAACGCGTCCACGGGGAGATCGATGAGATGGGTATTGTCGAATACGACGTGGGTGATCCGGTTCGACGCCAGCACGGCGCAGGCCTTGCCGGCGATACGGCGTAGCACCTCCCGGTTGGATCGGGCCGATTCCCCGAGACCGATGACGAGAATGCCCGCCGAGGGACCTTTCGGTTCCGGGAGAAAGTAGACCTCGTTCGCCTTGCCACGAATGCGCTGCTGTTGGGCGAGTTCGCGCAACGCCGTAGTTTGCTCCTTGGACAGCAAGGCGCTCTCGGGGATGGCGGTAGATTCGAACACGGGAACGACGGCGCAGGTTGACTGCGACCATGCGATGGGCGTGTCTGTTGTGACAGTGACTTTCATGGAGTTAGTCCTGGGTATTGAATAGTATTAGTGTGCTGTATAACTATTATAATATGACCACGGTTTCGCTTGACATCCCCCTTGATCCCCCTTCAAAGGGGGACTTGTCGCGGTCCTGCTCGACGAGGTCGCCGTGGAGCCAGTGTCCGCCGACGCGGGTGATTCGGACGCGGACGACGTCGCCGATCTCGATCGAGTCGTCGCGCAGGGAGACGGGGCGGAAGCCGGCGGTGCGGCCGCTCATCATGCCGCGCTCGCGGGGGTGGGCACCGTCGATGAGAATCTCCTGCTCGGTGCCGACGTAGCGTTGCGCATCGCCTTCGCTAATCCGTTGGGTCAACTCGATGGTCCGCGCGAGGCGCGATTCCTTGATATCCCTCGGCACGTCGTCGTCCATCTTGAGCGCGAGGGTCTTGGGGCGCGGCGAGTATTTGAACGGGAAAATCTGGGCGAAGCGGGCCTCTTCGAGGACGCGCAGCGTGCCTTCGAAATCCTCGTCCGTCTCCGTCGGGAACCCGACGATCACGTCGGTGCTCAACTCGATGTCCGGGTTGATCGAGCGCATGTGCGCGATTTTGTCGAGGTACTCCGCCACCGAGTGCCCGCGCCGCATCAGGCCGAGCAGCCGGTCCGAGCCCGACTGGAACGGCAGGTGAAGGTGATTGCAGATGACCGGGTTCGCGGCCATGAGGTCGCTGAGGCGGTCGTTCCAATCGTTCGGGTGCGGCGAGGTGAACCGGATGCGCTTGAGACCGGGGACTTCCGAAACCTCTTGCAAGAGTTCGTAAAAGCCGTGGCTCCCCGCGCGGTACGAGTTCACGTTTTGGCCGAGCAGCCAGATCTCGCGTGCGCCCTTGGACACGAGGTCCTCGACTTCGCGCAGGATGCTGCTCGCTTCGCGGCTCACTTCGCGTCCGCGGGTATACGGCACGACGCAGAAGGTGCAGAAGTTGTCGCAGCCTTTGGTGATAGAAACGAAGGCCTTGCAGCCCTCGACGTGCCCCTTGTCGACCCATTCATCGGGGATGAAATTTTGGACGCGCTGTTCGTTCGGCTGCCACTTGGTCATGAGCACGCGCTCGCCACCACGCACGCGCTCGATCATCTCGGGGAGATTGAACAAGTTGTCCGGGCCGAAGACCATGTCGACGGACTTCTCGCGCCGGAGGATGTTCTCGCCTTCCTGTTGGGCGACGCAGCCGGCGACGGCGATGATCAGGCCGGGTTTTGTTTGCTTCAACTCGCGTACGCGACCGAGGAAACTGTAGACCTTGTTCTCCGGGTTATGGCGGACGGAACAGGTATTGACGAGGATGAGCGAGGCCTCCTCGGGAGACTCCGTCATCTGATAGCCCTCGGCCACGAGCACCCCCCTCATGCGATGGGAGTCGTGTTCGTTCATCTGGCAGCCGTGGGTTTGGATATAGGCCTTGCCGGGAAGCATCGAATGGCGCCTAGGGGTTTACGGGCTAGGGGATTGCCGGAAACGGCGAGTATAACAGGCGAAATCGAAAACGGTCAACGCGGGGGCATCTTGAAGAGGTGCGCCCGGCATCGAATGACGGCCGTGCCGGCCGCGAGGATGCAGCCGATCGCAAGTGCCATCCCGGCGGGTGAACTTGCGGGGACCTCGCCCTCGGGCAATACGGGCGGGGAATATTCCTCGAACCCCTCGCGAATGTATTCCAATACCGGGACCGCCGAATATTCGGGTTGGTAGTGCTGCCGGGACTGCGCACGCGCGCCGGCGATGAATGCCTCGAATGTGGCCGGGCGCCCCAGATGTCCGTGATAGCTCGCGACACTCCGGTCCGGATCGCGGAACCGCGGCACGCCCAGGACAGGATCGGTCTCCTCGCTCACTGGGAACCATTCGGGAAACCCGTACGAGGCCTGCTCGAAATTGTCCCCAACCAGCCGCAGAACGTGGAACAGTTGGTTGAGGTTCGCCGCGTTGGATTCGTATCGATTGTTCGAATAGGACACGGCGCTCGCGTCCGGAAGAATCCCGAGGAAGTACTCGACCAGATAAGACTCCCCGTCGTTGACCTCGAAGACGTTGTCGCGGACGACGTTGGCGCTGAGCAGGGGGCCGGAGAGGCGCAAGGCCAATCCCCAGTCGTGGACAATATTTTGCTGGACAATCAGGCCGTGGACGCCCACGGCCCCCGAGCCGTCCACTTTCGCGGTACAGGTAATGGCGAACCCATTTCGCCCGCTGGCCACGGTGGACACGATGTTTCCTTCCAACACTGCCCCGCGCGCCGGGTCGATGTTCAATACCTCGATCCCGTTTCCCCTGAGCGCGTTTGGCGTAATGTCCGTGCCCTCGAGCACAACGTTCCCCGCCGCAATCCCGGTCACGCCGCCGGGCCGGGGCACGTCTCCGCCGCCGAACTGGAGTCCAAGCGGGTTGCGGACGAACAGGTTGTCCTCGACGATGCCGCCGGCCCTGGCCTGGATGCCGTGCGACGCCGCGCGCGCGCTGATGTTTCCCCGAAAGACGAAATCCTCGCCCGCGTCGGACTGGCAATAGACGTTGTGATTGAAGACGGTCGCCACGGCCACGGGATCGCTTTCGCGCCACCCGTTGTGATCGAACAGGTTCTCCTCGACCGTGACGCCGGTCGCCCCCTGGATGAAGATGCCCCCGGAATGCGCCACAGTGCTATAGGCGTCGACAATGATATTCCGGCGCAGCCGCACATTGTCGATCGCGCCGGTAAACCGCTGGACGATCACGTTCGCGCTGTAGTGTTCGACCAGGCAATCCTCGATCAAGATGTCGCTCGCGGGACCGAAGATTACGATGCCGCCCTCCGAGAAGCCGGTATTCGCATGGGCATTGAAGTGAATGCCGACGATCGCGAGGTGCGAGACCCCGGTGCTCAGGATGCGAAACCCCTCCTGCGTGCCGGACAAAATCCGGGGACGCTCGTCCCCCTCCCCGTAGCTGTACAGGAGCATGGGTTCCGCAGTCGACCGGCCACCCGAGCGGTTCCACCCGCGAAGCGTATCGACCCACACGTCGTCGCGCCGTAGCAGTAGCCAGTCGGGGAACCCGTTACGGAGCAAGGACTGGCCCTTCGCCAGCGTCGCGACCGGGAAAATATCGGAAAGGCCGTCGTTACTGTCATTGCCCAAGGAGGAGCTTACGTAGACGATTCGGGTGTCGGGGCTTGGGGCGAAGGCGGTGTAGCCCGGGGGAAGTTGCTCGTCGAACTTCGAGGGCGCGGCAGCGACCGAAGCCACGGACGCCAGGACGAGCGAAAGCGCCGCAACCGCCAACCACCGCATTACGCTTGCACTCCTGACAGTCCGACGAAGCGCGGAGTATACCAGAAACGGGGGTAGGGGTGCGAAGTGGAATGACGGACGGAAGGGGCAGAAGTTGCCGATAGGAAAAATCGCGGCGTTAGACGGCGGTGGCGAGGCGCATGACGGCCTCCTCGGTGAGGTCTTCGCGGGAGAGTTCGCCGGAGATGCGGCCCTGGCACATGACCAAGGCGCGATCGGAGAGGGTGAGGACTTCCTCGAGCTCGCTCGATACGAAGAGAATCGCGACGCCCTGGGCGGCGAGTTCCTCCATGATCCGGTAGATTTCGCGTTTGGCGCCGACGTCGATTCCGCGGGTAGGCTCGTCGAGCAACAGGACGCGGGGACGAATCGCGAGCCATTTCCCGAGGACGATTTTTTGTTGGTTGCCGCCGGAGAGGAGCTGGACGGTTTGCCGGTCGCTCGGGGTCTTGATATTGAGGCGACCGATCATCTCGCGGCTGACGGCCTGCTCGCGGCGGCGCGGCAGGAAGCCGGCCCTCGAATCGGCGCGGAGGCTGGCGAGCGAGATGTTTTCGCGGACGGCCATCTCAAGGATGAGACCCTGCGCCTTGCGGTCCTCGGGCACGAGGGCCATGCCGGCGCGGATGGCGTCCTTGGGACGGCGTGGCGCGAGGGACTGCCCGTTAATCTCGACCGTGCCCGCGATCGGGGGCTGCACGCCGAAAAGGGTTTCGAGGAGCTCGGTGCGGCCCGCGCCAACGAGGCCCGCTATCCCGACGACCTCGCCCGCGCGGATGGAGAACGAGACCGGCTGGCGGGGATGCGCAACGGTCCGAATACCGTTGACGGCCAACACGACCGGCTGGCATTCCGCGCGCGGCCCGCGCTTGGAGGCCGTGATGTCGCGGCCCACCATGAGGCGGACCATCGCGGCATGATTGATCTCGTCGCGTTCGAGACGACCCGCGTTGGCGCCGTCGCGCAGGACCTCGACACGATCGGCGAGTTCCTTCACTTCGCCGAGACGGTGGGAGATATAGACGATGCTGACGCCGCGCGCCTTGAGTCCGCGGATGACGGCGTACAATTGTTCGGTCTCGCGCTGGGAGAGGCTCGAGGTCGGCTCGTCCATGATCAGGATGCGCGCCCGTACGGAGAGGGCCTTGCCAATCTCTACCATTTGTTGGTGGCCGATGGAGAGGGTGCCGACGATCGTTTGCGGGGACACGTCGAGGCCGAGTTGATCGAGTAGCACTTTCGAGTCGCGCGCGATGGCCTTCCGGTCGATCAGGCCGAAGCGGCGCGGTTCGCGGCCCAGGAAGAGGTTCGCCCCGACATCGAGGTTGTCCGCGAGGTTGAGTTCCTGATGGATGAGCGCGATGCCCAATTGTTGCGCCGCAGCCACGGAGCCAACGCGGACCCGTTCGCCGTCGAGCGCGATTTCGCCGGAGTCGGCCTGTTGCACACCGGCAAGGATTTTCATCAGGGTGCTCTTGCCAGCGCCGTTCTCGCCGATCACGGCAAGGACCTCGCCCTGACGAAGGGACATGCTGACGCGGTCAAGGGCCTTGACTCCGGGGAACTGTTTGCAGAGTTCGCGGACGTCGAGTAGGGGCTTGCCGCCGGACACCGGGACTACTCGGCGCGCAGGATCTTGAGTTTCGCGAAGAAATCCTCGACGTTGTCCTTTCGGACAACGACGCTCTCGACCTCGATGAAGCCGCCCTCGGGGATGACGGATTTGTCGCCCTTGGCCAACGCGGTAAGCACGCGGACGGATTGGTAGCCGTACTGGTAGGGTTGCTGGCTGACGGTGCCGTGGACGTGGCCGTCGATGATGCCCTGGAGGGTGTCGTCGGCCTCGTCGAAGCTGACGATCTTGATGGTGCCGGTCTTGCCCGCTTCCTTGACGGCGGCGAGGCAGTTGGGGACGTTATAGGCGAAAAGGCCGACCATGCAGCGAAGATCGCCGAAGGTGGCGATGGCGTCCTCGGCATTCGACTTGGCCTTGGCGTAGTCGAAATTGTCCGTCCGGGTCCCGACGATTTCATACCGTGCGTTCACGAGTTCCGCGGCCGCAAGATCGAAGCGTACGTCGGTGCCGGACTGCACGGGGCGGTCGAGCAATTCGTCGATGACGCCCTGGCGGCGTTGTTGGGCGTTGAGCTGCTCGAGGCGACCGACGAAGATCATCACCTTGCCGCCCTCGGGTAATACTTCCTTCACGAGGACGCCGGCCTGGCGGCCCGCCTTGTAGTTGTCCATGCCGATGAAGCACAGTCGGTTCGAGCCGGGCGCGTCGGAGTCCTGGGTGATGACGTTGGTAAGGGCGGCGGCCTGGTTGATGAACTCGACCTGGTTGGCGGCGTCGATCGGGCTGATGGCGATGCCGTCCACGCCATTCGAGAGGACGCCCTCGATCATGCGTTTCTGGTCGACAAGGCCTTTCGGCGGCATGAGCACCTCGCATTCGACGCCGAGGTCCTTGGCGCCCGCCCTGACCCCGGCGGCGGCGATGGTCCAGAAGGGATCGATGCCGTTGGTGACGTAGGCGAGGCGAATCGGCTTGCCGCCCGCGGCGTCCGTGGGCGAACCCGCAGTGTCCGGGGTTTCCGTACCGCAGCCGGCAAACATCATCGCCGTGGCCGCCATCAATACGAACAATTGTTTCTTCATGATCCGCTCCCCGAAAGTTGTGCGCGTGGCCTCAGGCGACCGTGTGCGCGCCGTTGACGCAAATGTTTTGTCCAGATATATAGGCCGCCTCGTTGCTCGCGAGGAAGGTGACCGTGTCGCCGACCTCGACGGGCAAACCCCAGCGCCGCATGGGCACCCCGGCGAGATAACTGTCCTTGGCTTCCTGCGGGTCATGCTCGTGACGCTCGACGGGAATCCAGCCGGGCGAGACCATGTTGACAGTGATGCCCCAGGGCGCGAGTTCGGAAGCGAGGCTACGGGTGAACCCGTTTTGTCCGCCCTTCGCGGCGACGTAGGCCGTGAAGTTCGGGACCCCGCGCTGGAAGACTTCGGAGCCGATGTTGACGATGCGGCCCCAGCGTTGGTGCTTCATATGCGCCACCGTTGCGCGCACCAGCAGGTAGGGGCTCTTGACGAAGAAGTCGAGCATGGACTGGTAGAAGTCCCAGTCGTAGAGCTCGATGGGCTTCTGGGGTTGCTCGGGCGTGGCGTTGGGCACGACGATGTCGATGGGGCCGAGCGCCGCGGAGACTTCTCGCACCATGCGGTCCACGTCGTCCTTGTCGATGGCGTTTGCGCGGACCAGCATTCCCTCGTGGCCGAGGGCCTGGAACTCGTCGAAGGTCTGGCGCGCCTTCTCTTCGCCGTGCATGTAGTTGATGGCGACCTTCGCGCCGGCGCGCCCGAGGGACATGGCCATTGCCTTGCCGAGGCCCTTCGAGCTGCCCGTGATGAGGGCGACGCGGCCCTCGAGGCTGAACTGCGGATTTTCGTTGGAGGTGGACGTGGACATAGTTTAATTTCCGATTTGTGCGGGTGAATCTGGCTTGGGGGCGCTGAAGATAGGACCTATGGGACTTATATGACCTATAGATGCGCGCGGCACCTTTTCGGGTGGCGTGCGTAGGCGGGGCGATGGGATCGCGCGGGCGGATATCGAGATAGTGGGGCTTGCGGTTCTCATGCGAGTAGGGGCCGGACGACCTCGCCGAAAACATCCGTGAGCCGCATGTCGCGGCCGCTGTAGCGGAAGGTCAGTCTTTTGTGATCGAAGCCGAGCAGATGGAGCATGGTGGCGTGGAGGTCATGTATCTCGACCTTGTCCTCGACGGCCTTGTACCCGTATTCATCCGTCGCGCCGTAGGTGATTCCGCCCTTGACGCCGCCGCCGGCCATCCACATGGTGAAGCCGAAGGGATTGTGGTCGCGTCCGTCGCGTCCCTGGGCAAACGGGGTGCGGCCGAATTCGCCGCCCCAAAGGACGAGGGTCTCGTCGAGCATGCCGCGCGACTTGAGGTCCTTGAGGAGTCCAGCGATGGGCTGATCGACGGCCAGGGCGTTTAGGCCGTGATTGTCCCTGAGCCCCTGGTGCGCGTCCCAGCGGTCGATGCCGGCGATGCCGGGACAAGTCAGCTCAACGAAGCGGACGCCCCGCTCGACGAGGCGGCGGGCGACGAGGCATTGGCGACCGTAGCTTCGCGTTTGCTCGTAGTCGGCTTCCATGCCGTAGAGACGCTTCGTCGCGTCGGACTCGCCGGTGATGTCGGTCAACTCGGGTACGGCGGTCTGCATTCGAAACGCGAGCTCGTAGTTCGAGATGGCGGACTCGAATTGATCGTGGTGTCCGACGCGGTCCATGGTCATCGCATCGAGGCGGTGCATGAGGGCGAGTTTATTCTCCTGCAGCTTGGGTGCAGACTCTGTCGGCGTGACGTTGGCGAGCGAAGGGGTCTCGCTGCGGAAGAAGGAGGCCTGGTAGGCGGCGGGGAGGAACCCGGCGGCGAAGTTGTCGGCGCCGCCCGAGGGGATGAGCCCGCCGTTGAGCACGACGAAACCGGGCAGGTCGCGGTTTTCGCTGCCGAGTCCGTAGGTCGCCCAGGCACCCATGCTGGGGCGCCCGGCTTGGCCGAGGCCGGTGTGGAGGAAGTAGTTGGCGGCGTTGTGCTCGGAGAAGCTGGAGACCATCGAGCGGATGACGGCGAGGTCGTCCACGCACGCGCCGATGTGGGGAAACAGATCGCTGACGGGGATGCCGCTATGTCCGTATTGCTTGAAGGCCCAGGGGCTCTTGAGGGTGCTGCCGTTGTTGTCGAACTGGGTCGGCTCCATGGTCATCGCGAAGGGCTTGCCGTCGTCCTGATCGAGGCGCGGCTTGGGATCGAAACTGTCGACATGCGAGACGCCGCCGTCCATGTAGCAAAAGATGACGTTCTTCGCGCGGGCGGGATGGTTCGGGGCGAGGGCGGCCAGCGGCCCGTCGAGTTGGTTCGACTTCAGCGCCCCGCCGAAGGCGCGGTCGCCGAGGAGAGCGGTGAGCGCGACGGCGCCGAAACCGTTGGCGGTCGCGCGGAGCATGTCGCGGCGCGAGAGGGGCGTCGCGCAACGGTTGCATGGATATGGGAATGCCACGGTACTTTCTCCTAGCGGATGAAGATGAATTCCTTCATTGTGAATACGACATGGCACAAGTCGGCCCAGACACGGGGATCGTCGAAACATTCCTCGATGGACAATCCGTATTCCGAGCCTTGGCGGATCAGAAACACATGCAAATCCTCGGATTCCTCGTCCGATGGATGTCTTGCGATGGCCGTCATGAACAAACGGTCGATCCGCTCGCGGGGTTCGAGGCCGGCGGCTTGCAGTTCGAGCTCGCTCCACGCCTTTGCCTGCTCGGCCACGAAGGGATCGTTCATCAGGATGAGGGCCTGGGCGGGAACGTTCGAGACATTGCGCCTGCCGACGGTGGTGTCGGGAATGGGCATGTCGAAGGCGAGCATCATGGGCGACAGGAAATTGCGGCGGACCTCCTGGTAGATCGAGCGGCGGTTCGCGCCGTCCATCGGCCCCGACGTGGGGGGGCGGCGGTTGCTGCTCATGAAGGGCGAGAGGAATGCGGGGACGGACTCGCCATAGAAGGCGGGGTCGAGGCGCCCCGAGACGGCGAGGAGGGTGTCGCGGATCGACTCTCCCTCGAGGCGGCGCAGGGAGGCGCGGTGCAGCCAAACATTGGCGGGGTCCTTTTGTTCGGCGAGTTCGTTCCCAGGGGCGCTTGACAGGGCGTAAGTCTTGGTCAACATCAGCTCGCGAATGAGGCGCTTGATGGACCAGCCCCCGGACTGGAATCGATCGGCGAGGAAGTCAAGCAACTCGGGATGCGAGGGGGGCTGGCCAAGCACGCCGAAATTGTCCAAGGTGGGAACGATGCCTTTGCCGAAGAGATGGTGCCAAACTCGATTCGCCATGACGCGGGCGGTTAGGGGGTTGGCCGGGTCGACGATGTCGTTGGCGAGCTCGAGGCGACCGCTGCCGTTGGCGATGGGGGGCTGATCCGGCCCGGCGATGGCCTCGAGAAAACGGCGGGGGGCCGGGTCGCCGGGGGTCTTGTAGCTGCCGCGGATGAAAACGTTCTCGTCCTCGGGCGACCCGTCGGTGATGGCAAGGACGCGTTCGGGTTCGGGGAGGGTGCCGTCGATCTCGGCGGCTTGGGTTGTAATTTGCGCGATTCGCCCTTCCGGATCGTCCAGGTCGACGAGCGCGTTCTTGGACAGGAATTGGAGGAAATCGAGGGATCCGGCGTTCGCGGTCCCCTCGGCGGCTTGGAGCATGGCGCTGGAGGCGAGGCCCGCGTAGGCCTGCACGAGATCGCCGGTGGAGCGGGTGTCCGGCGTGAGGATGCGCCCGAGCACGCCGAAATCGAGGGATTCGGCGGGATCGGCGCCGGAGAATCGAATCTCGTCGACGGCGATGTAGCCGTCGCCGTCGTCGATGAGCTCGATGTAGGCTCGCCGTCCCTTGAATTTCGCAAGGTCGCGGGTTTGGTTGTGCCAGACCCATTGGCCGCCCGTGTTGACGTCGATGAGGGTCGACTCGAAGAGGAGGCCGTTGTATTCGCGGAGCTGGAAGTTCTCAATAACGAGCCGTATTTGCCCGCCCTCGCCGGCCATTCGGTAGTGAATGTTGTCGTGTTCGATGGTGAAGGTGGGCGAGCGCAACACCCCTCGCAGCTTCTTCGACATTCGGCCGCTTTGCGCGGCGCCGGCGGTCAATGGCACGCCGGTAACCGCGTGTTCGAGCCATTCGCCCGGCGCGGCGGGGGCGTCGCCGAAGGCCTCGCCGGAGGGGAACCACCCGTCGTAGACCCCGGAATTGAAATCCTCGAAAACCGTGTAGGTGGAGGTGGCCGCCATGGCCATGTCCATCGACTCCTCGGGAATCGCGAGGAGCGGGGCGCGGGCCGAGTCCCACGTTTCGGGATCCACGGCGGCGAGGGCCGACCATGCGAAGAAGGGATGGGCGGGTTTGGCCGCGCCCGGATCTTGGAGCGCATCGACCCAGCGGGCCAGCTTGCCCGGGTCGAGGGTTCGTTCGGCGGCTACGGCGTCGAAGGGGCGGCGGGGGGCGTTGGAGAAAAGGTGTTCGCTGAAAACGATATGGTCGACGAGGACGTGGCCTCCCTCGTCCGGGGATTCGTCGGCGATTTCCAGGATGCCTTGCTGTCCGCCGAACTCGGCGACGTCCCATTGATCGCGGCGGAAGGCCTCGGTGGAATCGCCGGTCGCGGTGCGGACGATTTCGCCGCCGACGCGGAGGCGCAGCCCTGCATTTTCGGGCATGTTTCCGCCGGCGATGAGGAAACGAATGTAGCGCCGCTCGATCAGGAAGGGGCGCGACACCAGTTTCCCTTGCGAGAGATCGCCGTCCTCGAAGGAGTTGGCGAAGCGGGTCCCCTGGACGCCGCCGACCGTGGCTTGGCGCGGGAGAACTCCGGCGGCCGGGGTGCGTCCGAACGCCGTTCCCGAGGACGTCCAATTGGCGTAGTCCCCGCGCTCGAAGTCCTCGAAAACGATGTCGGGCCTGAGCATGGCCAGCCCGTCCGAGGGTATCCACTCGCCGCGCATGGTCTCCTGGACCGCGGGAAGATAATTCGCGACCTCCGCAGCCACGGCATCGGCGTTGTCCCGAAGGAGGCCGGCGAGGACCCGTTCGCCCTCGTCGAAGAGCGGCTTCATGGCGGCGACGCCCTCTCGAATCTTTCCGTGGCGGTCGAGGTAGGCGAACTGCTGGCGAGAGCTCTGCATGAACCCGGCGAGGGCGTAGTAGTCCTTCGTGGCGATGGCGTCGAACTTGTGATCGTGACATCGTGCGCAGGCGACGGTCATGCCGAGGAAGGCCTTGCCGATGACGTCGATCTGGTTGTCGATGCGGTCGGCCTCGTCCTGCCGGACATCGACGGGCCCGTGGGTCGCCTGGTGCATGAACCAGAAACCGGTGCCAATGATGGACTCGTTGTAACCCTCGGTCTCGTGCATGCGCGGATTGTCGATCAGGTCGCCGGCAACGTGTTCGGTGACAAGCCGGTCGTAGGGCACGTCGGCATTCAGGGCGCGAATGACGTAGTCGCGGTATTTCCATGCGTAGCGGATCGGATAGTCCTGCTCGTGGCCGAAGGTCTCGGCATAGCGGACCAGGTCGAACCAATGGCGGGCCCAACGTTCGCCGTATTCCGGGGAGGCGAGCAGGCGGTCGATTACGGTGGCGAAGGCGTCCGGCGATTCGTCCGCGACGAAGGCCTCGATGTCCCCGGGCTTCGGGGGAAGCCCCGTGATGTCGAAATAGGCGCGGCGAATCAGGGAATACTTGTCCGTGCCATCTCCCGGTTCGAGACCGGCCTCGTCGAGCTTGGCAGCGATGAAGCGGTCGACGGGATCGCCGGACCAATTGTCGTATCGCGTGCTCGGCGGCGAGAGCGGCTTGACCGCTTGCCAAGCCCAATGCCTATCGCGGCGCTGGGCGAGATCGAAGGCCTCGGGCTGGGACGCCGCCGCCGGCGCGGGTTCGTCGGGCCAAGGGGCTCCCATCGCGACCCACTGGGTCAGCGTGGCGATCTTTTCGGCGGACAACTTCCCGGTTGGGGGCATCTGGATGTCGACGTTGCCGTATCCGGCGAATTCGACGAGATGGCTCTTCCCCGGATCCCCGGGTACGAGCGCGGGCCCGCGTGCGCCGCCCTTGAGGGCGGTCGAGATGTGGTCCAAGCGAAGGCCCGACTTCTGGGTTTCGGGGCCGTGGCACTTGTAACAATTCTCCGCCAGGAGCGGGCGGACTTGCTTCTCGAAAAACTCGAGGGCGGCGTCCTGGGCGTGGACCGCCGCGACGGCGCCGAAAATCGGGCCGGCAATGGCGCCCAGCAACACCCTCCGGCCCAGCATATGCATCATCCTGCGATTCCTAGCACCAGTCATTTTATGTTCGAGGCTACAACGCGTCACTATACTTCCGGATGGCCGCGCCGCGCAACGCCCGGGCGTCCGCCGCGAAGGCATTGCGTATCGCATCGTCCTACGCGGAGGGGGGCCGCCCGCCGCCTTCGGGCCTTCCGGGCGACAGGGGTTCCGGACACTCGGCTCCATCGAGATCGGGGGCCGGCTCATCGGCGATGTCGAAGGCGTGGACGGCGCCCGGACCGCGAAGATCGAGTGCGGATTCATTCCCATCTATCGTGACGGCCAATTCGGAAGTCTCGGGGACACCCGCATCGACTCCGATGTCCCCGCCGGGTTCCGTCGCAAGCGGCGCCACTCGATCCGCAATGGCGTTGCCCCCGTGCCAAGCCCGGAACACGCATAAAAGAATCGCGATGAGCGTGGCCAAGGCCGTGGCGCCGCTGATGGCGGCCCCCAACGCGGTCGTGCGCGGCTGGAACGCAAAGCGCACTTCGTGCGTACCCGCATCGAGCTCCACCGCCTTGAAGACTTCGTTGGCCTTGAGCACAGGCACTTCGACTCCATCGACAAAGGCCGTCCAGCCCGGATACCACGCATCGAGAAAGGTCAGGATTCGGGGGCCGGGAAGATCGGAAATGGTCAATCGCGCCTCGTTGGCCGAAAAATGGTCGATGCGAATACGCCCGTCTTCGTCCCCGGGATCCACGAGGAGGAAGATGTCCTTGAACTCGAAACGGCCCCTGGCGGGGGCCTTCACGGATATCCGCGCCTGTGTCCGCCGCATATCCGGAATGGGGACGTGAAACGTCTGCTCGGCCGGGCTTCCGCGCAAGCGGTGACGCAGTCCCCACTCGGTCCGGCCGTCCGCGGCGTCGGTAAATCGGGTGTCAAACTGGATGTCGCGCTCCGTGATCACGGTGCAGACAAGAGTGGAATGAAGCGAACCCGCCGAACCGGCCAGGACGCCGTCCCATTCCGCAGGCACGTCAACATTCAGCGAGTGATTCAGGGTATTGCCGATCCCCGGCCCTTGCATGAGGTCGCGCGCCGCCGGGATTTCGATCCGCACGGCGTCCGGCGAGACCGCGCTGGGCTCGAGTTGTTCCCGCTCGACAAGCGGAATTGCCGGCGAGGGGGGGCTATCGAGGAACACGGTGGTGGCGCTTGGGAAGACCTCGAACTTTCCCGGCAGGGGCGTCAAGCATGCTTGTTTCGCGAGCCAGAAATATCGCTTCAACATGAGGTTGCCGCGACTATTTTCCGCCGTCGGCTCCCAGTCCGTCACGAGCCGGTGCGATTGTTTGTCGCGGGGCGTGCCGCTGATAATGTCGCGGACCGCGGCAAAATGAAGGGGGTCGACGCCGTTCATGACGGGGCGGAGCCCGTAGAGGGCGCGGTTGGCGATGGGGTCGGTAAAGCGCCGGTTCGTTTCCGGGAACCCGAGATCGTCGCGCAGGGGCGCGGGCCCGCCCTTGTAGTCCTTTATCATCCAAGGTACATAGTGCCGGTTCCAAGCCCAAGTCTCGGCGAAGAAGAGGGCGGGAAGGGCGAGGAGCGCGACGGCGCCCCACCGGCGGTGCATGGGCAGGACGGTAAGCAGCAGCATTAGGGCAAGGGCGGCGAGGGGCAGGTAGATCACCGCCATCCCGATGGGGAGGAAGAATTTGGGAAAGACCCACCCGTACAGGGGCACGAGGGCGGCGGCGGCCACGTAGACGAGGAGGGCGGCGCGGACGGTCTTGGCCTTTGCGGACATGCCGGGGCGGAGAAACGAGTCGACGCCGAGGCCTGCCAAGAGCCCCAAGGGCAGCATGGCGAAATCGAAACCGCGCGAGTAGGCCGAGGAAGTGAATGGGGTAAGCACATTGACCAGCAAGGCGATGGGAAAGGGCGGGCCAAACCCGCAATCGACGAGGGCGTAGCCCATCAACCCAAAAAGGACAATGTGGCGCTTGCTCGAATGAAAGAGCCCTGCCGCGGCGAGGAGAAACGCGGTGACGCCGGCCCCACGGAGGGTCTCGACCTCGTAGCTCATGCCGGTGAAGACGACGGCGCTCTGGTACAGGCGGGTGATGGTCCACTTCATGAGGTCGGAGTACATGGGGACTGCGGCGCCCTTTTGGCGGGCGGAGAAAGCGGCCAATTCGGTGGTGGGCAGGAGGAGCACGGCGGCGGCGCACACGGCGACGGCGAAGAACAGGAGGAAGAGGGCGCATTCGCCGGCGAAGCGGCGCGTGGGGAGGCGACGTGGGCCGAGCACGGGTTCCTCGACGAAGAGGATACGGTAGAAGAGGACGTAGATCCCGATGGTGACGCCCATGTAGTTCACGATCTGGAGAAAGCCGCCGAGAATGGATGTGCCGAAGACGAGGCCCGCGGCGAGGACCAGCGCCGCCTTGATCGAGGCCCTGCGCGCGTCCATCGCGTGCTTCAGGAGGAGCAGGATGAGGGGGAGCCAGGCCAGCGTGTAGAAGAAGTGATACTCGGCGGCGCGGCGGACGATGAGGGCGCTGCAAATCCAAACGAGGGCGGCGGTCAGGGCACCGGCAAAGGAGAGCTTGTGGGCGCGGGCGAGCAGGAAAGTAAACGCGCCCATCAGGAGTAGGTGAATCCCGGCGAAGACAATGAGGCTTTCCGCGGTCGCCTGCGGGCTGATGGTCCCGAGGGAGACACTGCGCAAGACGTTCCATGGATAGAACACGAAGGCCTGGGGATTCGCGCCGTTCGGGAGGCCGCAGTAGACCAGCGGGTTCCACAGGGGCCATTCCGAGTGGGCCAGGCAATAGTCGAGGTAGAACGTGATGGGGCCGTAGTAGCGGTAGATGTCGTAGCGCCCCGATATCTCGCCGGGAAGTGCCGACCAGACCGATTCGAAGGTGGCGGCAAGCGCGCCGATAAGCAGCAGGAGGCAACACGATAGGCCGGCGGCCGCCCGGGCGGCCGCGCGCGGTTTCCCGGGCATCAGGTGGCCTCTGCGGCGCGAGGCTTAGGGGCGCGGGACTTGCGGGCGTAGACGGTCATGAGGTCGAAGGTGTTCATGGGAAAGGCGAAGTTTAGCATGCCCGCGCGGCGAAGCGCCCGGTAAATCCACGCGGTGCGCCGCGTGGGCGGGTGCCCGAGCAAGCGGTAAGCGACGGCGTCGGCGCCGCGCCAGAACGGATAGTAGTGGATCGCGATTTCGTCGAAGCCGAGGCCTTCGAGCAGGGTCTTCATCGAGCGTGCCGTGAAATAGTGTAGATGCGTGGGGGGATGGATGAGCCGCCACTTGGCGCCGCGCCATCGCGCCATTGCCGAGCCGATATCGCCGGTGCTGAGGGCGAGGGTGCCGCCGGGTTTGAGTTGGCCGGCGGCGCGCTCGAGGAAGGCCCCCGGGGCGGCGAGGTGCTCGATGGTGTCCCAGAGACACACGATGTCCTGTCCGCCGGGAACGTCGTCGCGGAGGTAGTCGATGGCCACGGCGTTCACGTCGAACGTGCGGCGGGCATAGTCCACGGCATGATCCGAGATGTCGCAGCCGGCCGCCTCGAAGCGCTCGCGGGCGAGGTGGAGAAAGTTTCCGTAGGCCGTGCCGATTTCCCAGAGTGTCCCGCCGGCGGGATGGCGGGCGCTGAGCTCGCGCAACCGGGCGCGGAAATTCCGGCGGAGGGCGGCGGCCTCCTTCTCGTAGTCGAGGTATTCCTCGCCGCGGAAGTATCCCTCGGCGTAGAGGGCCCTTAGCGCCTCATCCGAGAGTTCCATGTCTGCCCAGACGTGGGTGCATGCGATGCAGCGCTTGAGCCCCGGCAAATGATCGGCGGCCTGCAAGCCGCCGCAGCAAACGCACCCTTGGCTCATTCGACCGGGTCCCGGGATCCCCGGGGCTTGCGCAGGATATACACGGGGCGCTGTTTTTGTTCCGTGTACGTGCGGGCGAGATACTCGCTTGCGATGCCTATCGCGAAAAGTTGGGCGCTCCCCAGGAGCATCATGACCAGCAGGGTGCTGGCCCATCCGGGCGTGAGGGCGATCCCGGCATAGTAGGCGCCGAGCACGAAGACGCTGTAGCATCCCGCGATGACAATGACCGCGAGCGCGAGCACGAACGAAAGCCGGAGCGGACGCACGGAGAAACTGGTGAGTCCGTCGAAGGCGAGGCGGGCCATCTTGACGAGGCTGTACTTGGTCTTTCCGGAGAGGCGGGCGACGGGATCGTATTCCACGTACACGCGATTGAAGCCGATCCAATGCACCAAGCCCCTCACGAAGCGCACGTGCTCGGGCAGATTGTTCAGCGCGTCGACGGCCTGGCGATCCATCAACCGGAAATCGGCGGCCCCGCTGGGCAATTCGATGTCGGCCAGGAGGCTGAGCACCCGGTAGAATCCGCGCGAGGTCACCCCCTTGACGATTCCGTCGTCCGGCGAGGACCGGCGCAGGGTTTGGACGATGTCCGCCCCCTCGCGCCAGCGGCGAATAAGTTCTGGGAGCAGTTCGGGGGGGTGCTGTCCGTCGGCATCCATGCAGATTACCGCCCCCGAGGCGCGGGCCGCCTCCAGCCCGGCGCAAAGCGCCGCCATGTGCCCGAAATTTCTAGAAAAATGAAGGGCGCGCACGCGGGGTTCGGCTGCGGCCAACGAGTCCAAGACCGCCTCGGTCCCGTCCACGCTGCCGTCATTGACCCAGATGATTTCGAACCCGTCCTTGACGGGGGCCATCGTTTCGAGGAGCCGGGAAGTCACGGCCGCGACGTTCCCCGCTTCGTTGTAGGCCGGGAGAATGATCGAGAAGGTGGGCGTCGATTTGTCCATGAAGCAAGCGCGGCCCGGGGTCGGGCGCGAAACCCCCTTGGGTTCGGGTTCGCCGCAGGCGGCTGTGGCATGCGGGTCGTCGCCCCGATTGCACGCTCCGGGGATGACGTCAAGCATAGGGGAGGTCCCGAGACAGAATCAACCGCAACGGTGCGGGGAAGACCGCAGTCCGGACGCGGCGCGGTTTTTGTTAGAGTACGGGTTCGAAGGAGCACGCCGACCGATGCCGAATCCCCCATACCGCACCGCGCCCGAAGCCATCGAATCCATGCCGTCCGGCATCCCGTACATCATCTCGAACGAGTGCGCGGAACGATTCAGTTTCTACGGGATGCGGACGATCTTGACGGTGTTCATGACGCAGTACCTCGTGGACCGCGAGGGCAACCTCGCCGTCATGGGCGACACCGAGGCGACCCAGAACTATCACACCTTCGTGTGGGCCGCCTATCTCTTCCCGGTCCTGGGCTCGTTGATCTCGGATGCCCTCTGGGGCAAGTACAAGACGATCATGATACTGTCGTTCTTCTACGTGATCGGCCATTTCGTGCTGGCCATCG
Organism: Candidatus Hydrogenedentota bacterium; assembly: GCA_947486375.1. Lineage (GTDB taxonomy): Bacteria > Hydrogenedentota > Hydrogenedentia > Hydrogenedentales > CANKTP01. The sequence continues at coordinate 21,998 of CANKTP010000021.1, forward strand.
ACGACACCCGCCTCGGGTTGGCAGCCGGCCTCACGTTGATCGCGATCGGCGCGGGGGGCATCAAGCCCTGCGTGTCCGCGCATGTTGGCGATCAATTCGGATCGCGGAACGAAGGGCTCCTGCCGAAGGTGTACGCCTGGTTTTACTTCTCGATCAATCTCGGGGCGATGGCGTCCACGCTGTTGACCCCCTGGCTGCTGGAACATTACGGACCGCCGGTCGCGTTCGCCGTCCCGGGCCTCCTCATGATCGTGGCCACCGCCGCGTTCTGGATGGGCCGCCACAAGTTCGCCCACATTTCCCCCGCCGGCATGGGGGCCGTGCGCGACATGGTGCGTGGCGAGGGATTGGCCGCGATCAGGAAACTCGGCGTCATTTACTTGTTCATCGCCATGTTCTGGGCGCTCTTCGAGCAAACGGGCTCCCGTTGGGTCCTTCAGGCGCAACACATGGACCTCGAGCTTTTCGGAATCGTCTGGAACGAATCCCAGGTGCAAGCGGCAAACCCCTTCTTCATCCTCGTGCTGATTCCGGTCTTCACCTACGGCGTGTATCCCCTGCTCGGGCGGTTCTTCCGGCTTACAGAGATGCGGAAGATCGCGATCGGCATGTTCCTCACGGTCGTGCCGTTTCTCATCTCCGCGTGGATCGATGCGCGGATCGCCGGGGGCGGGCATCCCAGCATCGGTTGGCAACTATTTTCCTACCTGCTACTCACCTCGGCCGAAGTCATGGTCTCGATCACCGGCCTCGAGTTTTCCTACACCCAGGCCCCGCGAAAGATGAAGTCCTTCATCATGGCCCTCTTCTTTCTCAGCATCTCGCTCGGCAACGGGTTCACCGCCGTATTCAACAAACTTATCCGGACCGACGGCGGCGAGGACACGATGGACGGGGTGACGTATTACCTCACCTTCGCCGGGTTGATGTTCGTTTCCGCCGTCATGTTCTCGATCTATGCCCGATTCTACAAGGGAAAACGCTATCTCCAGGAAGAAGCGGCGCCCGCCTGACGGAAGCCCCGCGCCACGGGATGCGGACTAGCGGCTCGTCGGACTTTGCAGTGCGTGAAGATTTTTCTTGACGGATCGGCGGTCGTTGTTTACACATGGCGCATGAGCACGCGCTTCGTGTCCGTCGACCGTAATCAAGGGCTGCTGTTGCCTCCTTATCTCCGGGATTGGGTCCCCCGAGGACGACTTGGGGCGGCGCCGAGCCCCGTTCCATGTGGATTTGCGGCGTAGGCGAACACTAAAACGATACAAAGTCCGACAAACTGCGAGTCCATCCAGGAGCGACGGCAGCAATACCTCCCAGGACGCAATGAGGCGTGCCGGTTGCGGCGCGTGAATTTTCGCCGTGCGGCCAGTACCGCCCCATTTGATCGAGGAGTCCCGTCCCGGCGATACTGTTCGCGAGCAAACAGCCTCGTGCAGCCCCCGTATACAACCCCATCCTGGACCCGGGTTCCCCGAAATTGAATACCGATCCCGAGCACGCTCGAATCACCGGAATATTTGTCCAGCCGGACATTCGCCGTCATCGCCTCGCGGTGACGGTGTCGGCAAGCGCGCCCGGGACGGTACATGCGCGGATAGAAGGGGTCCCGGGTGTCGTGACTGCGCCCTGCGGCCCCTTGGCGTTATCGATCGCCGAGTACGTGCCTTGGTCGCCGGAAACGCCGGTTCTATATACCTTGCATTGCGAGTGGCACGATGGCGAACGGAAATTGGACACGCGGTCGGTTCGGTTCGGCATGCGGGAGCTGACGCTTAAGGAATCTCGCTTCTTCCTGAACAACCGGCCCATACACGTGCGCGGGTTCATTCCGGGCCCGCAGCCCCCGGCGAATCCCGCCGCGCTTCGCCGAATGGGGTGGAACCTAGTGCATCTCGCGGCAGATTCGCTCGATCCGGCCGTGCTGGATGCCGCGGACGATTCGGGTTTGATGATTTGGGCGGGCTTGCGGACCGGCGTCGACGCCGCATGCGTTGCCGTCGAGACCCATCGCAATCGGGCCTGCATCGTCGCATGGGAGACGCCCATGGACGACACCTTCTGCCGCCGCATCCGTGAGCTCGATCCCACGCGATTGATCGTGTCGGGATGCGGCGAGGCTGGGCGGACCCGCGTGCCGGCCCGCCTCATTCGCCCGTATCGGGATGAAGCGGAGTCAATCGAGGAGGTCCAGGCCTGGCCACGAATGCCCTTGGATGGCCGTGCCGAGGCCGTGTTTGCCTCGTTGGGCGACGCGGGACACACCACGTATCTATCCAGCCTTGGGGACGGACCGTTACCCGGGCAGGATGACAAGAAATTTCAGGCGGGGTATCGGGAGCGAGGCCTCGACAATGTTTTCGACGGCCCTGGGGCAATGATTGACGCTGCGCGAGCCGTGTCGCGAGCGGGCGTGCAACGTGCCTTCGATCTGTTGCGGGCGAATCCGAAATGCGCCGGATATTCGTACCGGCCGGCCGGTCCCGATTGGGAAACCTGGAGCGGGGAATCCGCCGACCGGGCGCTCCGGGACGATATTCGGCCCGTGATTCACATGTCGGCCTCGAACCTCGTTCCCAGGCAGGATGTGCCGGTGACGATCGGCCTGATCAACGAACCGCGAATCGAGGGCCGCGGCGAGCTGTCGCTCCAAGTCGTGGGCCCCACCAACCAAGTGTTGTGGAAAAAGCGGCGGAGCGCGAAGATTCCGCGTCATGGCCGTGAGCTCTGGGAGGGTAGCGTCGGCGCTTCGGGTTCGCACGGCACGCACCGGCTGCTCGCCCAGATTTATCGCGAAGGAGTCCGCGCCGGCGAAAACGAAATCGAATTCCACGTGTTCGAGCCGGCACAGACCTGCGACATCGCGGTCAACCTGGTGGATCCGCAGGGGCGATGGGCCGAGCGGGTGCGGGCATTCGTCAAGCCCTCGAATCTCCAGGCGCCGGTTCACGTCATTCCGCCCATGGCGGACACGATTCGGGCCTATCCCGACAACGAACTGGGCCACATCCTTGGCCAGGTCCGCGAGGGTGCCGTGGCCATCGCGTTCCAGCCCCCGGCCGATTGGAACGATCTGGCCGACCTTATCGACCCGGGTTTGCGGGCGACCAGCCTCCCGGACCTCGGCTCGAGTGCGTTTCATTACGCGAAATTGCACCCCGTGTTCGATTATCTCCCGGCCCGCGGCGTCATGGGCGACCCGTATGCCGGCGTACTCCCCTTGCGCAGCTTCGCCGAGATGGGAGACGAGGACATCAGCGGCTGTTACGACCCGGTCCAGGCCGCCTGGGGAAATAACATCCTCGTGCGGCGCTACGGGAGCGGGCGAATTGTGTTCACGCATTTGCGGGTGCTCGATTCCTTGGCGACAGACCCGGTGGCGGCGCATTTGTTCGTGAACTTGGTCAAACACTTCGCCCGGCGCTCGGTCCCAACGGGCGGCATCTTGCCCGTCCACCAGCCGTCGGTCGAATGGTTGCGCCGGGAAGCCACAACGCGAATCCGCAAATGGATGGCCATCGGTCCGTTTCCCAATCCCGGGGGAACCGGCCATTCCACGGAGTTCCCGCCCGAGGCCCATCGCGATTTTCAATCGCCGATCGAGATGGCGCATGGGGCAACACCTTGGACCGCGCATCATACGCGGGCGGACCAGGGGCACCGGCTCGACTTCCGCGAGGCATTGCCGCACCCCTTGGGCGGCGAAATTCGGTATAGCGCCGGCACCGCGTATGCCTACGCGGAGTTCGCCGCGGACACGCGAAGCGATGCCATCGCGAGGGTCGGTACACAAGATCCGACCAAAATGTGGTTGAACGGAAATCTCGTGTTCGAGTCGAAGGAATCCCACGGACCGGACTATGTCGACTATCGCGATGCGGGCGTATTCGTCAAGCAAGGCAGGAACACGCTGCTCGCCAAGGTTTCCGCCGGTCCCGGTCCGTTCGGATTTAGTCTCGAATTCAATCCGGGCCGGGACCCCCTGGCCATAAAGTGGTGGAAATGAACCCCGCCCGCCGTGATAGGGTTTGGAAGGGTTTGGATCGCGGCATACTCGGAGGACTAACGATGTCAATACGCCACGCACGCTGCGCGGTCACTCTCGCGGCCCTATTGGTTTTCATGGCGAAGGCCGTCGCGGAGCCGCTTCCCGTGACGACGGCGTCGTTCGAAGCGCCATCCGTCGGCCGCACCTTGAAATACAACATTGTGTTTCCAGAGGGATACGATAGTTCTTCGGAACGGTATCCGGTCCTGTATTTGTTGCACGGGCTGACGAGCCACTATCGGCTTTGGGCCATGATGGGGGTGCCAGATTATGCGCGGAATCATGATTTCATCGTGGTGATGCCGGACGCGGGAAATTCATGGTACATCAATTGGGCGGAGAGCGGCGGTGGACAGAAGAACCGCTGGGAAGACTACATGGTGGCCGACCTCGTGGGGCATATCGATGCGACCTACCGGACGATCGCCAAGCGAGAAGGCCGGGCGATCTGCGGGCTCTCGATGGGCGGGTACGGCGCCATAATGCTTGGCTTGCGTCATCCGGAAATGTTTTGCGCGATTGGCAGTCATAGCGGGGCCCTCGGGTACGCAAGGGATTGGCGCAAGCGCATCGAGTCCGGCGACACTGCGGTTCGTCGAGACCGGGAGCCGTCGACCACCCCGATGAAGATAATTGACACGCCCGGGTTCAGCAGCGCCGCCGAGCGATACCCCGACGGCAAACCCTTTCTCACCGCCGCCGATTGCGACAAGTACGATCCCTTCGTCCTCGTACTCGAAGTGCCGAGGGAGAACATGCCCCACATTTACCTCGATTGCGGTACGGAAGATCGCTTGATCGACGCGGCGCGCGCATTTCGGCAGGTGTTGGTCGACCACAAGATTCCCTTCACCTACTCCGAATCCCCCGGCGGACATGTCCCCACCTATTGGTCCCGGGAGGTGTCGCAATCGATGGCGGTCCAATATGCCATCGTGCAACGAAATCTTACGGGCGGCGCGAAGTTTTCCGCGCAACCGGCGGATTGAATCGCGCCCCGCTGGACAGGCCCCGACGTATTCCTACTCCGTACGGCCTTGGATGGTGGGGACCCGGACCTCGAATCGGGCCCCGCCCCTCGGACGGTTCCCGTACGTGACGCTGCCTCCCTGGGTGGTCACAATCCGTTGCACAATGGAGAGACCTAGTCCGGTACCGTCGCGCTTTTGGGTAAAGAACGGCGAGAAAAGGTCCTGGGCGGCGCCCAGGTGAATTCCGGGGCCGTCGTCGAGGATTTCGAAATGGGTGAATAGGCCCGCCTGTTCCACGCCCACCGAAACGTGCCCGCCCGTGTCGACCGCATCGATCGCGTTACCAATAATGTTGGCCAAGGCCTCGGACAATCGCTCCGCATCCACATGCATCGGCGAAAACGGCCCGCATTCGGCGCTCTCGAGGTGTACCGCCTTTCCCTCGGCGCGGTGCCGGCAAAGTTGAAACGCCCGGTCGACAATGTCCCCCACGAGTGACGCCGACGGCTGTAGTTCGAATGGCTTGGCGAATCCCAGGAACTGTGCAATGGCCCTCTCGAGCAGCCTGGCTTCGTCAAGAATCGATTTCACGCCCTTGTACGCCTTGTCATCGTCCGCAAATTGCCGCAACAGGAGCTCGGAGCGGCCCAAAATGATCATCAACGGATTGCGAAGCTCGTGGACGACGCCGGCCGCGAGTTCTCCCAGTTGGGCCAACTGTTTGTTCAGGTCCGCCGCGCGCTCGAGCTTGCGACGCTCCGTCATGTCGGTAAACAGGAATATGGCGCCGTTGGACCTCCCGGGGCCCTCCAGCGGCGAAACCGAGACCCCGATTTCGATCTGCTTTGCATCGGGTTCCCCCATGAAAAACTCCCGCCGCGGCATGGGTTGGCGCGATCCGGCCATTTCGCCGAGGATATCGAGGAACGGGCGCAGCGCATCGTGGCCGCCCAGCCATTGGCCCGGCTGCAAGGCCCCGGCGGGCAGCCCGAGGTGTTCGTGGGCGGCGGCGTTCGTCGCGAGGATATGTCCCGCCGCATCGGCGGTAATCACGCCCGACGTCAAGCTGCGCACGATCTGTTCGTAATAGGAGGAGGCGTCTGGCGCGGATTCCGTCAACTGTCCGGGGTCGCCCGTGGTCATGCGTTTCGTCCCCGCTCCGTCCCCGCTCCGCCGATGCGTTCGCCGATGGCGGCGGCAAGGGCCGCGAATTCGTCGAGAGAAACGGACTGGGGACGGCGCCCCGGATCGATGCCCGTGGCGTCGAGCGCGTCCATGACCGCCTCTTGGGGCGCCCCGAAGTTCCCCGAACGGGTCAAGGAATTGCGGAGCGTTTTGCGGCGTTGCGAGAACGCGGCCCGGATTATCGAAAACAAGAACTCGGTTTCCACGCCCTCGAAGCGTTGGCCCGGGCGATTGCGGAGCCGGACGATGCAACTGTGGACCTTCGGGCGCGGTTGAAAACAGGTATTGGGGACCTTGTGGACAATGTCGACATGCGAATAATATTGCGCCGCCAGGGAGAGGACCCCGTAGTCATGCGCGCCCACGGGCGCGCCCATCCGCATGCCGACCTCTTCTTGCACCATCACTACCATTCGCTCGAAGTACACCGGCGATTCCCAAAAATGGAACAGGATGGGCGTGGTAATGTAATAGGGGAGATTCGACACCATTTTGTACACGGTGCCGCCGGGAATGTATTCGCCCAGGAGCTTTGGGACGGAATGGTTCAAGATGTCGCCCCGGAACAGCCGGACGTTCGGGAGTTTGCCGAACTGGTCCTCGAGACAGGGCATGAAGGTCCGGTCGATCTCGACCGCCAACAACCGCCCGGCGTGCTTGCACAGGCGGCCCGTGAGCGCACCGAGCCCCGCGCCGACCTCGATCACGTCGTCCGAGTGCGTAATCGACGCGGCGTCCGTCATGATGCGGTTGATATTGTCGTCCAGAAGCAAGTTCTGGCCGAGACTCTTCTTGAATTCGATACCGTATTTTTCGCGCAGATCAGCGAGCGCAGACACGCTTCACCTCGGGGTTTGTGCCGCAAGGATAGAACATGCGGGCGGGCGCTTCAAGAATGGCGTGACCCGCCCGATTGATCGGGCGCGGGGGCGTTGATATTATCTCGGCGAGGAAAAGCGTCGATGCCCCAATTGATCATAGAACAGCCCGGGGTTCCCCCGATGACGGTCGATTTGACCGACGCGGAGACCGGACTAGGGCGCTCGGAGGACAACACCATCGTCCTCGTCGCAGACGAGGTGTCGCGGTATCATGCGAAAATTAAAATCCAGGGCGAGAAGACCGTCCTCGAGGATCTGAAGAGCCTCAACGGGACGTACGTCAATCGGCAGCGGATCGTCGAGCGCATCTTGGCGGACAACGACGAGGTATGGTTCGGGGGCAAATGCCGCGCCATTTTCCGGGACGATACCGAGACCTTGAAGAAACAGCGGAAGCTCGAGGTCGACGAATCCAAGATGCGGCGGGTCGCCGAAATCGCCAAGGAAATGGAAAACGTTTCCGCGAACATGACGATGATGGGGGTGCGGCAAAGCGGCCCGGTCAACCTGACGATGACCGGCGAGGCCGCCCCCAAGTTAAACGAGATGGAACTCGTAAAGATGAGCCGGGCGTTTCGCCGGCTCGACGCCCTCTACAAGGCAAGCAAGCTCATCTCGTCGGACTTCGTGCTATCGAAGCGCATGCAGGAGATGCTGGACCTGGCCATTGACGTCATGGGCGCGGACCGCGGGTTCCTCATGCTCCGCGAGGAAGGCACCGAGAACCTGAGCTTGGCCGTCGCCCGCGAGATGGGGGCCGAGCTGGGCCAGGCCAGTTCGCCGAGCATGGGCATCGCGCGGCGCGCCGCAGTCGAGGGTGAGCCTGTCTTGATGGCGAATTCCGGCGCGAACCAGGAATTCGGGTCCCGCGACAGCATTATCCGCCTGCGCATCCTGAGCGCGATGTGCGTTCCCTTGCGCGTCGAGGACCGGATTCTCGGGGCGCTGTACGTAGACTCGCGCAAGGCCACCACGAATTTTACCGAGGAAGACCTCGAACTCTTCCAGGCCCTTGCCAACCAGTCCGCGATGGCGATCGAAAATGTCCGGCTCTACGAACGCATGGTCGAGGCGGAGAAAAAACGCGCCAGTCTCGGCCGCTTCCTTTCGCCGGCGATCGTCGAGGTCATCATGGGCAACGACAAGGACCTCGAGCTGGGAGGACAGACCTGCGAGGTCACGACCATGTTCTGCGACATCCGCTCGTTTACCCCGATGGCCGAGCGCATGGAGCCCCAGGCGCTAGTCAGCCTGCTGAATGAGCACTTTACCGCCATGACCGAGATCGTGTTCCAATTCCAAGGGACCCTCGACAAATATATCGGCGATTGCGTCATGGCGCTCTTCGGAGCCCCGTTCTCGTCCGGCAAGGACGCCGTCCAATCCATCCGGGCGGGCCTCGCGATGCAGGCCAAGAACGCCGAGCTGAACATTCGCCGGGTCAACGCGGGCCTCCCCCCCTTCGATATGGGCATCGGGATCAACACGGGCGACGTAGTGGCCGGGTTCATAGGTTCGCCCGACCGGATGGACTTCACCGTGCTCGGCGACCAAGTCAACATCGCGTCCCGGTTTTGCTCGGTGGCGCAGGCCGGGCAGGTGGTCGTGGGCGAGTCGACCTACGAGTCCGTCAAGGACATTGTCGAGGCGCGATCCATCGGCACCACCATGCTCAAGGGAAAAGAGACGGCGGTTTACGCCTTCGAGATTCTCCGGCTCAAGGACTGAAGCCCGCGCGTATCATCCGCCAGGGCGCGAAGCGCGCCGTGTTCATACTGCGCGCGCCACGTCGAGAGTTGCGACGAAAACAGTCCTTCACGACGCAACCATGCCTTCGGCGTGGTTGCACGACGCTGGCCTTGTACGCCGAAGTGAACCGTCGGCGTTTGCGGATTTCCAACACCTCCGGATCGGGAGGAAGGGGCACCGCCGCTTTGGGGGTCCCTCCACTACGTTCAGCCTCGCTACGCTCGTCTTCACTACGTTGCGGGACCCCCAAGGCGGCCACAGAGGCCTTGACCGGGTACATGGTACCTTTACGCATTGTCATCTCCTGACCCTCTACACTAATTCCAAGGGGGAGACTGTCTCAATCATGTTGTCACAGAGGGGTTTCGACCGCCACTCACGAATACGCCGGTATGCCTGTCAGGTTCTCCCCAACGATCAGCGAGTGGATGTGTTCGGTGCCCTCGTAGGTGAGGACGGTTTCGAGGTCGACCATGCGGCGGCCGATGTGGTATTCGGAGTGGATGCCGTTGGCGCCCATGAGCTCGCGGCAGACGCGGGCGACTTCGATGGCCTTGCGGCAGTTGTTCATCTTGGCGAGTGAGACCTGGTAGGGCTTGACGCGGCCGGCGGCCTTGAGTTCGCCGAGGCGCTTGGACATGAGCTCCATGTTGGTGATTTCGGCGGCCATCCACGCGAGTTTGTTTTGGATGAGCTGGTGGCTGGCGAGGGGCTTGCCGTCGAACTGGACGCGGTCGATGACGTATTGGCGGGCTTCCTCGAAGCAGCCGCGCGCGGCGCCGGCCACGCCCCAACAGATGCCGTAGCGGGCGTTGTTGAGCGTCTTGATGGCGGCACCTAGGGATTTCGCGCCGGGCATGAGGGCGGATTCCGGCACCTCGACATTGCTGAGGAAGAGCATGCCGGTGTCGCTGGTGCGGAAGCTCCATTTGCCCTTGATGGACTGGGCCGTGAAACCGGGGGTGTTCGTCGGCACAAGGAAGCCCTTGACGACGCCGTCGAGCTTGGCCCAGACGATGGCGACGTGGGCCTGGGTGCCGTTGGTGATCCAGCACTTGCTGCCGTTGAGCACGAAGCCGCTGGAGGTTTTCTCCGCGCGCGTGATCATGCCCGCGGGATTGCTGCCGAAGTCGGGCTCGGTGAGGCCGAAACAGCCGATGGCTTCCATCGTGCCGAGCTTGGTGAGCCAGGTGGCCTTTTGTTCGGCGGAGGCGAAATCGCGGATGCACCCGATGACGAGCGAGCCTTGCACGCTGACGATGCTGCGCAGGGCGGAACTGCCGCGCTCGAGTTCGCGGCAGACGATGCCGTAGGTGACGGGATCGAGCGAACCCTCGGCGAGCATCTCGAGGATACCGAGCTGGCCGATCTTCGGGATCAGGTCCTTCCGTAGGACTTCGTTGTTATGCTCCTCGTTGATCGTCGGAAGGATTTCCTGGTCGACGAACTTGCGGATTTGGAGCATGACGGCGCGTTGTTCGTCGTTCCAGTCTTGGTCGAGTTCGTAGAGGTCGTGGGTAACGGTGGGGGGCTTCATTGGTGGTCCTTCTATCGTTAGAGATCGCGCGGCTGCCCGGAAATTAGGGACAGTCACCTATTATTCGATGTTTGGAGGATTTCCCGGGACATCTCACGATTCGATTGTGCGTGGTAATCGAAGCCCACACCATCTCATCGAATAATAGGTGACTGTCCCTAATTTCCTACTTCCCGCTGAAGGCTGGGGCGCGTTTTTCGAGATAAGACGAAACGCCCTCGCGGAAGTCGTCGCAGCCGAGGCTGAGGAGCATTTCTTTTTCGGCGAGGCTGAGGGCTCCGGCGAGGTCGGTGAACTGGGCGTCGTATACCTGGCGCTTCATGATGCCGAGCGAGCGCGGCGACGACAGCGTGGCAAGCTGCTTGGCGTACTCACGGACGGCGGGCATCAACTGATCGGCCGGGTAGACCTTGCCCACGAGACCCATCGCGAGGGCTTCGTCGGCCTTGATCACCCGGGCGGAGAACAGCAGGTCGAGGGCGTTGTGCATCCCGACGATACGGGGTAGCAACCACGCGAGGCCGTATTCGGCGATGAGGCCGCGCTGGGCGAAGGAGGTGCTGAACTTCGCCGTGTCGCTCGCGAAGCGCATGTCGCAGTAGAGCGTGTGGACGAGGCCGAGGCCTGCCGCCGCGCCGTTGACCGCGCAGAGGATCGGCTTGTGGATCGCGGGGAGGAAGCTGTAGGTATTCTTGAAATCGGGGCGCGTGTCGGGGCGTTGGCCCGGATCGCCGTTGGACTCGAAGCCGCCGGCTGAGGCGTTGCCGTTACCCGAGCCGATGCTCGCGAGGAGGCCCATGTCGGCGCCCGCGCAGAAGCCCTTGCCCGCGCCGGTGAGGATGATCACGCGGACGTTGGGGTCCTTCTCGGCGTTGGCCATCGCGTCGCGGTACTCGACGCTCATGCGCTGCGTCCATGCGTTGAGTTTCGCGGGACGGTTCAGGGTGATGGTGGCGACGTGGTCGCTGATGTCGTAGATGACTTCTTCGTAGCTCATGGGGTTTCTCCTGTCGGGGCTGGGGGCGAAATTAGGGACAGTCACCTATTATTCGATTCTACTGATGACCTCGAATTACAACGAACGATAAATATGCAGGGACTACTTCAAATCGATCCGCACACTCGAATAATAGGTGACTGTCCCTAATTTCGCCGCCTACTTCTCCACCCAACCCTTGGCGCGCTCGACGGCGCGTTTCCATCCGTCGTAGGCCTTCTTGCGGTCGGCGGCTTTCATCTTGGGTTTGAACTCGCGGTCGAGCGCCCAGTTCTTCGTGACGTCGGCGGTGTTTTTCCAGAAGCCCGTGGCGATACCGGCGAGGTAGGCCGCGCCGAGGGCGGTGGTCTCGTGGACAACGGGCCGTTGCACGGTGACGCCGAGGGTGTCGGATTGGTACTGCATGAGGGCGTTATTGATCGCCGCGCCTCCGTCGACCTTGAGGGCCTTGAGCTTCACGCCGGAGTCGTTCTCCATCGC
>CANKTP010000022.1 GCA_947486375.1 Candidatus Hydrogenedentota bacterium
CCCCAGATGAGGGAGCAGCGGCGCCCGGCTTGTTCGCCGGTGGTGATGGCCGTCAAGGGGACGACGGGCCGGTATCGCGCGATGAGGCTGATCGTATGGCCGGAACTCGTGAAGCAGACGATACGCACCGCCTCGACAGCCTCCGCCGTGCGGCACGCCGCTTGCCCGATGGCGTCGCCAAATGCGCCCTTCCCTTTCCGAATGCCCGAGGCGCGCATGCGCGCGATACGTTCGAGACCCGGCGCGGCGGCCAGCGCCTCGTCGGCGGTCGTGGCGATGCGGGCCATGATCGTGACCGCCTCGATCGGGAATTGCCCGGAGGCCGTTTCGGCGCTGAGCATAAGCGCGTCCGTCCCGTCGTAGATCGCGTTCGCCACGTCAGCCACCTCGGCGCGCGTCGGCCGCGCATTCGTGACCATCGATTCCATCATCTGCGTGGCGGTAATCACGGGAACGCCAAGGTCGTTGCATTTTGCGATGAGTCTTTTCTGTATCTGCGGCACCTCGTTGAGCGGCACCTCGACGCCGAGGTCGCCTCGCGCCAGCATGACCGCGTCGGTCTCGCGGAGGATCGCATCAAAATTCTCGACCGCCTCCGGCCGCTCGATCTTGGCCACGATCCCCGTGTTCTTCCCGAATTTGCGGATACGCTCGCGGAGGTCGACCACGTCGGCGGCGGTACGGACGAACGATAGCGCGACATAGTCCACGTCGAGCGACATGCCAAACTCGAGATCCGCGAGGTCCTTCTCGGTCAGCGACGGCGTGCTTACCTTGACGCCCGGTAGGTTGATCCCCTTGTGCTGGCCAAGCATCCCGCCGTGCAACACACGACAATGGGTGTCCTGGCCTTCAATGCGCACGACCTCGAGCTCGATGATGCCGTCGGAAAGATAGATGTGATTGCCCGGGGCGACGTCTCCGGGGAGATTCTTGTACGTGGTCGAGATGAGCGTTTCGTTGCCAGCCACCTCGCGCGTGGTGATGCAGAGGGGTTCGCCCTCGATCAGACGAATGTGATCGCCATTTTCGAGTTTTCCGGTTCGAATCTTCGGCCCTTGGAGATCCATCATGACACCGACGCTTTTGTCGAGTTCGCGAGAAATGCGCCGGATCGTGTCGTAGGTCTCTTGGTGCGAGTCGTGGCTGCCGTGCGAAAAATTCATGCGGGCCACATCCATGCCGGCGAGCACGAGGGCGCGGAGCATTTCGGGGGATCGCGAGCTCGGCCCAATCGTACAGACAATTTTAGTGCGTCGCATTTGGCTTCCCCGGGGTCAAGATGGGTGTGAGAAGAGGTATCTGTAACCCGTTGGGGGGCAGGGGTATGGAATCTGCCTGGATCCCACGCATCCGGGTTCTCGCCACGAGAGGATACCCCGGCGGCATCGCGGCATTCCAGTGAAATCTGGGGTTAAGTTTAGAAGCTTGCTGGATTTGTGGCATACTGCCGAGGCAGTTGCATTCCGGCGGTAGCGGAAAAAGACCGGAACGCACCGTGCGCTCCGGCCTGCAAATTGCCACGCCCGGATTGGCGTTCACCGGGACGCATCTTGTTTAGAAGCCCAAGATTGTTACCAACCTTGGGCCTCCGCGGAAGGAGAAACGCCACATGGTGGCGCTGACCACCCGCATTGTACCACGGATCTCGCGAAATTGCAAAATGACCCTTGTTGATTTATATCATTGTGTAAACAATTATCATTTTAATTGAACCCTCACTCCCCCGATATGCCCCTCGACGATTCCAATATTTCACTGCAACGGACGCTACTCGCGGAAGCGAGTATCCCGATAGTTCCTTGGATATCCGCCGCAAGCCCGGACGACGCCGTTCGCGCGGCGGGGGCAGTGGGGTGCCCCGTCATGCTCCGCAGCCTTGACGGGTCGTCGGCGCGAATCGCCGAATACCCGGCCGAGGCCTCGCTAGCATGGCGCACGGTAGTCGCCTCGAACGCGGGAGGCGCTATTGTCGAGGCGGAGAGGCCTTGCGAGCGATATCATGCGATGGGGGTTCTCGATGGCGACGGTTTTAGTGTTTCGCGCATCGTCTGGGAAATCAGGGAGCCGCTTCGACCATATGCCGAATTCCTCGTCGCATCGGCCCCATTGGCGGATCATGAAGTGCATGACCTGACGAAATTGACGCGGGAGGCGCTGGGCGCCCTAAGGCCCCGCCACGGATCGATGCGGGTTGCAATTCAGCGTCGTGGCGGCGATTTTCTGGTGGATCAAATTGATCTTACGCCCGAGTCATCTTCCGCCGAGTGGTGGTCTCTCCTCGCCGACGGCCAGTCAGGCGGCGCGGAATCCGTCTCCGCCCGCGCGGTCGCCATCGCTTGGATACCCGCGCGACCGGGCAGGTTGGCGCGCGTCGAGGGCCTTGCGGTTGCGCGGTGCATGCCGGGTGTGCTGACTGTCTCGGTCCGCGCGCAAGAGGGCGATATCGTCGGCCACGCGATGGACGCGGCCGCGCGCGACCGGATTGGCTTCCTGGCCTTCACAGCCGACTCTCCCGACGCGGCGTTGCGCGGCACCCGCGCCGCACGCGACGCGATCCGGATCGTGACGGAAGCCGTGGATTCTCGCACCGTCTCGACCCAATCCGCGGGCGGCCGGGGATAATGCCGCCGTTATCCTTCACCCTCGACGCCCTCGATCCGGCGTGCGCGGCGCGGGCGGGACGCATCGAACTTTCGCATGGCGCGGTCGAGACACCTGTATTCATGCCGGTGGGCACCCAGGCCACGGTGAAGGCCCTAAGCCGGGAGGACCTCGATACGATAGGTGCGAAGATCATCCTGGCCAACGCCTACCATCTGTATCTCCGTCCGGGCACGAAAGTGCTCGAGAGCGCGGGCGGATTGCACCGATTTATGAGTTGGGACAGGTGTCTGCTCACGGATTCGGGGGGCTTCCAGGTCTTCAGCCTCGCCGCGCTGGCCAAGGTCACGCCCGAGGGCGTCACGTTTCAAAGCCACTTGGATGGCTCCAAGCACATGCTCAGTCCCGAGAAGGCGACCGACGTGCAGATATCCATCGGGGCCGACATCATCATGTGCTTCGACGAATGCACGGCCTATCCCGCCTCGCACGAGACGGCTGCCCGTTCGATGCGCATGACCGTGGATTGGGCGCGGCGTTGCAAGCAACGCTGGATCGAGCGCGGCGCCGACGAATGCCAGGCGCTATTTGGCATCGTGCAAGGCAGCACCTTCGAGGACCTGCGCCGCGAATCGGCCGCCGCGCTGGTCGATACCGGTTTTCCGGGGTACGCCATCGGCGGGGTCAGCGTCGGGGAATCCAAGGAGGAAATGATCAAGGCCGTTGAGTCCGCCGCTCCTCTATTGCCCGCGGACCGCCCCCGGTATTTGATGGGCGTGGGGCCTCCCGAGGACATCTTGGAAGCGGTGGAACGGGGGGTCGACATGTTCGACTGCGTGATGCCCACGCGCAACGCCCGGAACGGCAGTCTTTTTACCTCGCGCGGGAAATTAAACATCAAGAACAGCCGGTATATCTCCGATTTCGGGCCGCTCGACGCGGCGTGCGGCTGCCCGGTGTGCCGGACGTATTCGCGGGCGTACCTCAGCCACCTCTACCGCGCCGGGGAGCTCCTTTCCATGCGGCTCAATACTTTACACAACCTGTTCTTTATGGTAGACTTGGCCGCTAATTGCCGCCGCGCAATTATCGAAGGCCGGTTCCCGGCGTTCAAACGGGCCTTTCTCGAATCGTACTTCAGCGAAGACGCCGGTTCCTGATCGCCCCGTTTACCCAAATTAGGGAGTGTTCTACGTGTTTAAGAGCGCCGTTGCACATGCTCAGGACGCCACGGGTGCCACCCCGGCGACCGGGGGAGGCATGGGATTGTTCGGCTCCATGATGCCGTTGATCGCGATCTTTGCGGTCATGTGGTTTTTCATGATCATGCCCCAGCAACGCCGCGACAAACAGCGCCGCGCAATGCTCGCCTCCATCGCCAAGGGCGACCGCGTCGTCACGAACGGCGGAATCTGCGGGACCATCGTGGGGCTGCACGAAAATACCGTGGTGCTCAAGGTGAGCGACGACCCGCCCACGAAGATCGAATTTGTCCGTAGCGCGATATCCCAAGTCACCAAGGAAGAATCGAAATAACGCATGCACCGTCCGGGCGAAGGCCCGGAAGCCCAACCCCCCAGGGGAGATTGTCTCGGAGTCGCCAATGAAGAACAATGCGTTTTGGAACATCGTTATCGCCCTCGTCATCGTCGTGTCGTTGATCTACATATACCCGACGATCGGATGGATGACGCTCTCCGGGGAGCAGCGCGAGACGCGGCTCGCCAAATGGCACGAGGAAGACATGGCGACCAGCGAGCCCGGGTTCTTCGGCGATATCGGGCGCTCGGTCCGGCGATGGTCGGAATTCAATCGCGACTCCGTTATCAACCTCGGATTGGATTTGCAAGGCGGCGTCCACATGGTCGTTGGCTTCGATATGCCGGACGACGCGGCCGAGCGCAGCCTGACCGAGAGCGACATCCAAGAGCTCGTCCTCCAGCGGATCAGCAACCGCATCGACGAGTTCGAGGCGCAGGAACCCATCATCCAGAAACTGGGCCGGAACCAAGTCCAGATTCAGCTACCCGGCGAAAAAGACACGGGCCGCGCGCAACAGTTGATCTTGAAGACCGCCTACCTGACCTTCCATATTGTCAGCGGCCCGGATGAAACGAGCCAGGTCCTCCGTGCAATCGACACGCACCTAAAGAATGGATTTGTCCCGTTCTTGGAAACGCCGGTGTTCCGTGGCGGGCCAGTTTGGGTCAAGCCGGAGAATTTCGACCGCATATCGAATCTAGTGAAAGAGGCCATGGCGACCCCCGGGGTAATGCCCGCCGGCAAGACCATCCTGTTCAGCCCGCCCCCAGCCCCCCAAATCGTCGATGGCGGCTACACCCTCTACGTGACCGACTCGGAGCCCGCTGTCACGGGCGAGGGACTTTCCAAGGCGGTCGCCCGCCCGGACGATCGGAATCCGGGGCAGTGGCAGATCATGTTCGAGTTCGACGGCGATGGGGCGACAAAGTTCGCCGATGTCACCGGGGCCAACAAGGGCCGCGGATTGGCCATCGTGCTCGACAACAAGGTCGTGTCGGCCCCGAACATCAACGAGCGCATCTACGGCCAGGGCAATATCACCGGATCGTTCACCGCCGAGGAATCGCGGGACCTCGCCATCGCCCTGAACTCGGGATCGATGCCTGTTCCGGTCCGCGTGGACTACCAAGGCGTGGTCGAGGCGACCCTCGGGAACGACTCTGTCCGGAACGGTTACATCTCCGCGACGATCTCGACGATCGTGGTCATGCTGTTCATGGTGTTCTATTACCGCGTCGCCGGCATGGTGGCCAACATCGCCCTGATCGTCAACATGATCTCGATCTTGGGGGCCTTGGCCTATTTCGACGCCACCCTCACCCTGCCCGGCATCGCGGGCCTGATCCTCACCATCGGCATGGCGATGGATGCCAACGTGCTCATCTACGAGCGCATCCGCGAGGAACTCAAGTTGGGCAAGTCCCTCGCGTCGGCGGTCGAGGCCGGATTCAACCGCGCCGTCGTGACGATCCTCGACTCGAACATCACCACCCTAATCGCTGCGGCGGTCTTGAGCCAGTTCGGCACGGGCCCCATCCAAGGGTTCGCGGTGACGCTGAGCATCGGCGTGGTATCGAGCGTGTTCGCGGGCGTCGTGGTATCGCGCGCGATAATCGACTTCATGGTCAGCCGCAAACTCATCAGCACAATGACCATGATGACGATCTTCAAGCAGGAGCCGCAGTTCAAGTTCATGAAGAAATTCCCGCCCGCGATGACGCTCACCGCCGTCACCATCGTCGCCGGCATGGTCGTCTTCGGATTGCGCGGCGAAAACATGTATGGCATCGATTTCAAGAGCGGCACGAACATGATCGTCGCCATCAAGTCCGATACCGAGGTGCCCGTCGAGGCCGTGCGCAAGGGACTTACCGGTATCTCCAAGGACGAGCCGGTCGTCCAGGCCTACAAGGAACAAGGCACCGGCGACATCAACAAATTCCTGATTCGCATCGGCGACGACGGGACCAACGCACCGGAGGCGAACGCCGACGGGACCCAAATCCAGACCGTCGCCGACCGCGTCCAGGCCGCGCTGCTGCCCCTCAGCAGCAATCCCGATCCGGCCATGAAGGATGAATCGGTCGATCTTCTCCGGGTCGAGACGGTCGGGCCATCGGTCGGCGCCAAATTGAAGACCGACGCGATAAGCGCCCTGCTCTATGCCCTTGTCGGCGTCATGATCTATCTCTGGTTCCGCTTTGAGTTCCGTTACTCGCTCGCCGCGGCCGTCGCGCTCGCGCACGACGCCTTGTTTACCGTGGCCATATTCGCATTCGCGGGCCGCGAGATTAGCCTCTCCGTCGTCGCGGCAATCCTCACGGTCATCGGCTATTCGCTCAACGACACCATCGTCGTCTTCGACCGTGTCCGCGAGGACTCGAGGCCCCTCCGCGGCAAGGGGTTCAGTTTCCCCGATATCATCGACATCTGCGTGAACCGTACGCTGAACCGCACCTTGTTGACCTCGGTGACCACGACATTCACGGTGATTATCCTGCTGCTGTTCGGGGGCGACGCCATTTTCGACTTCGCGTTGGCCTTGCTGATCGGGATCGTCATCGGCACCTACTCCTCCATCTTCATCGCCAGCCCCATCGTCGACATCTGGCAACGTTGGCGCGCCAGCCGCGACATCGCCAGCGATGCAAAGGGCGACGGTGCCGACAAGAAAGGCCCCGGCGCGCGAAAGAAAAAGAACGCCCGCAAGGAAGAAGGCGAAGAAGCCCTCGCCTGATCCCCTTACGTTCAATCGCAACGCATTGCGTCTATCGAGTTCCCGGGCTTCGCTTGGGAACCCGATTCGCGCAGGAACACCGGGACCACGCCGCCCTTCGACGATGCGGCCGACAAACGTCTTGCGTTGGGAGTGCACGGGTTTCATGCCGACGCTCGACTCGCAAAAAAAGACCGCAAGCGTGGGATAGGACTGATAGAATTTGTGGGACCCATGGAGGCGCTGCCGAGGTTTGCCGCCGGCGTCTTCGAGGGGGACCACGGGGGACGTTGCCCCTTACGAAACACCTGGCGAACTGATGAGTTACCACACTAGGATTGCCCGCATATGAATCCCCCCGGCCGCATCGGCCTCCTTCTCGTCAATACCGGCAGTCCCGACGCCCCGGAAACCGCCCCGACGCGGCGCTATCTGCGCCAATTCCTCTCGGACCCCCGGGTGATCGACATCGCGGCGTGGAAACGCCGGCTCCTGCTCGAGCTCATCATCCTCCCCTTTCGCCCCAAGAAGTCCGCGCACGCCTACCGGCAGATATGGACGGCCCAAGGGTCGCCCCTCATCGCCAACAGCCGCGCTTTCGCCGAGGCCCTCAAAGCCGCGCTGCCCGACCTGAAGATCGAGATCGGCATGGCCTACGGAAACCCCTCCGTCCCCGACGCGATCGGCACCCTGCTCGCCCAGGGAGTGGGCCGGATCCTCGTCGCTCCCATGTTTCCCCAATACGCCTCCGCCACTTTCGGCTCGGTCCTCGAGGCCGTCTACCGCTGCTGCGCGCACAAGGAAAATGTCCCCCGCCTCACCGCGATTCCTCCCTTCTACGGCGACGCGGGCTTTCTCGATGCATGGGCCGAGAATGCGCGGGCGCCGTTGGAGGCGTTCAAGCCGGACCATGTTCTGTTCAGTTACCACGGCCTACCTGAACGGCAAGTGCGGAAATCAGACCCCACGGGCCGGCACTGCCTACAACACGCGGACTGCTGCGAGCGCTACCTTGACGGCAATCCGGATTGTTACCGTGCCCATTGTTTCGCCACGACGCGCGGCATCGTCGAGCGGCTTGGCATCGCCAACGACATGCACACGGTGGCATTCCAGTCGAAGCTTGGGCGCGACCCGTGGTTGCAACCCGCTGCCGACGTCGTGCTAGTCGAAAAGGCCAAAGGCGGAGTGAAACGGCTCGCAGTGCTCTCCCCCGCCTTCGTGGCAGACTGCCTCGAGACCATCGAGGAATTGGGCCTGCGCGGCAAGGAGGATTTCATCGCGCACGGCGGGACCGATTTTCTCCTGGTGTCGTCCTTGAACGCCCATCCTGCATGGGTGAGAGCGTTTGCGGGGCTAATAAAACGGAACAAGCCGGAGTAGGGACCGGGCGAATGTTGTGAATGGAACGGTGGACCTTATGGACACGATGGACGTCATGGACAGACCGCCACAGCCGTTAACGGTTCTTCCTTTTCCGGTCGTCCCCAAGACCTGGCAAAGTTCCGGTGGCTTGATATACTTCCGGGATGAACCTCACGAATGTCATCGTCGCGATCAACCGCATGGAAGCCGACGGCGTGATTGTTCGGTATGCCATAGGCGGCGCGGTGGGAGCCACCTTCTACGTTGAACCCATATCGACATTCGACTTGGACGTGTTTGTAGACTTCCCCATCCAGCCGGATTCGGCAATCATCACGCTAAAGCCGATCTTCGATTACCTAAAGGCGCGAGGCGGTGTGGTCGAGGGAGAACATATCGTCGTCGCCGGCTGGCCGGTCCAATTCTTGCCGCCTTCTGGGCCATTAATCGAGGAAGCCATCACCGAAGCGATTGAAGCGGATATTGGCGGAGTTTCGGCCCGAGTCTTCAAGGTTGAGCATCTCGCCGCGATCGCCCTCCAGACCGGTCGTGCCAAGGACAAGGCACGTCTTTTACAATTTGTCGAGGCCGGCACACTTGACGTCCATGGATTTCATGCGATCCTCGGCCGTCATGGATTGACCGGGACATGGCAACGGTTTGAAGGGCAGTATCTGGGCGACAAGACATGACGTTCGATTTCGAGAAAGTCTGGGAGGACAAGCGCGAGATGCGCCGCAAGCTCGCCGCGCTCCCGATTGCCGAGAAGCTCAGGATGTTGGACGCCATGCGCGAGCGGGCCCTCGTTCTCCGCGGCGCCACGATCATATCGGTTCCAAAGGCGAAAGAGCCGTCCCCGGAGCCCCCTCCCGGGTCCGGCTCATGACATCGATAGCCCGCCCTGCTATGATACGGGTTCGTTTTTTACCACCCCGGGCGGCAGCGATTGAAAGGGACTGAATAATGCGCGCGATTCGATGGGTTTTCACGGCGGGATGCATGCTCCTGGCGGCGATGGCGGCGTCAGCGGAATTGAAACTGCCGAGCGTGTTCGGCGATCACATGGTGCTCCAGCAAAAGTCGAAGGTGCCTGTGTGGGGCTGGGCCGATCCGGGCGACGAAGTCACCGTCGCATTCAACGGACAGACGCGCCGTGCCACCACCGACGCATCGGGCGAGTGGTCGGTCGAACTGAAATCGATGAAGCACGGCGGGCCCTTCGAGATGACGGTCTCGGCCGACGGCGAATCGAAGGTGTTCAAGGACGTGCTGATTGGCGAGGTCTGGATTTGTTCGGGCCAGTCGAACATGCAGTGGACCGTGGCGATGGCGGGTAACCCCGAGAAGGAAATTGCCGACGGCAACCACCCGGGCATCCGCTTGTTCCAAGTAGAGCGGGTGACGGCGGAAACGCCGCAGGCCGACTGCAAGGCCACGTGGACGGCCTGCAACAGCGAGACCATCAAGGACTTCTCGGCGGTGGCGTATTTCTTCGGCCGGACCGTCCACCAGGAACTCGACATTCCCGTTGGTCTCATCCACACCTCGTGGGGCGGGACCCCTTCGGAAGCGTGGACGAGCCGTGCGAAACTCGAGGCCACGCCGCTGGCAAAACCCATACTCGAACGTTGGGACGCGATGGTCGCCGATTACCCGGCCGCCCGCCCGGTCTTTGACAAGGCCATCGGCGAATGGAACGAGGCCGCACGCAAAGCCAAGGAAGCGGGCCAGCCCGAACCGGCAAACAAACCCCAAGCGCCGCTCGCCCCCGATAATCCCCACCGTCCGGCAAGCCTCTACAACGCAATGATTGCGCCGCTGGTCCCGTATGCGTTCCAGGGCGCGATTTGGTACCAAGGGGAGACCAACGCGGGCCGGGCCTATCAGTACCGCGAGATTTTTCCGGCAATGATTACCGACTGGCGCGAAACATGGGAAGCAAAGAAGCATCCTTTCCTCTTTGTGCAATTGGCGAATTTCATGGCGCGCAAGGACGAGCCCGGGGACTCCGCCTGGGCGGAACTCCGCGAAGCGCAATTGATGACGCTGCGCCTCAAGGACACGGGCATGGCGGTGATCATCGACATTGGCGAGGCCGAGGACATTCATCCGAAGAACAAACAGGATGTCGGGCGGCGACTGGGACTGGCCGCGCTCGCGGGGACTTACAAGAAGAAGATCGAATTCTCGGGTCCAATGTATAAATCGATGAAGGCGAAGGACAATGAAATCCGAGTGAGTTTCACGCACGCGAGCGGCCTCGAGGCCCGGGGCGGCGCGTTGAAGGGTTTCGCGGTCGCCGGGGAGGACAAGAAGTTTGTCTGGGCGGACGCCCGCATCGAGAAAAACACGGTGGTAGTCAGTGCCTCGGGCGTCACGATCCCGGTGGCAGTACGGTACGGGTGGGCCGACAATCCGGACGCCACGCTGTACAACGCGGCAGGACTTCCCGCGTCGCCGTTCCGCACCGACGATTGGCCGGGCATCACGATCGATGCCCGATAATACCGACGAGCGGGATTAGCTAATAAATCGGATGGAAAAGGGGTAGTCATAGGACCGCCCCTCGCTGGCGCGAACGCCCGCCATGATGGCCAGCGCGGCTTGAATTAGTAGGACGAGTCCCGGCGCCCAGAAAAAGAGCCAACCGATAACCAGCCATTTCAGCACGACTATCGTCATCCATGTGATGAAGTAAATGATCGATGCTGTGATTTGGAAATTGACGGCGTCACGTCCGGCCCTGTCGATGAACGGATGGTCTTCCCGTTTGGATAGCCAGAGGATTAGCGGTAAGAAGATGGCCGCACCAGGAATCCACGTAAAGCATGCCAATCCGCCCAGATGGCAAAACATGGCCCACTGCCGCGTCTTCCTATCGGGTATATAGAGATCTTCGTCGTACATGCTCGCCTCTCCCGCCCCGGACATGGGGCCGAGTTCCGTATCGTCCAATAAGACCAGCCCAACCGGACTGCGGTTTTAATCGTTTCGGGGCCCCTTATCTTTATCTTTATCTTTGGTTGGCCGTCCGGACACGTTCGCTCAGGAGAAGGATGATATTCATCAATAACTGAATCGACGCTTCGCTCGAAATCAGGTTGTGAAAAATGTCGTCGCTTAGGCCGACCAGGGTGGCGGGTTCAAGGGCGACCGCGGTGGCGCTTCGGGGTTCGTCACTGATCCAGGCCATTTCTCCCAGGATGTCGCCGGGTCCAAGGGTGGCAATACGCTTGTCGCCGTCGCGAATGTCCACTTTGCCGGCCAAGACCACGTAGAGCTCGTCACTTTGGTCGCCCTTGTTGAAGACGACTTCACCGGCATTGAATTCGGTGGACATGCCGGAAGCGAAGACTTTGGCCACATCGTTGGAACTCAGCCCGCGAAATAGTTCCATTCGACGGGTAAGCACTTCGTATGTCTCGCGCATGCTGTCGCGCATGACATCGAGCATTTCTTGCATCATGAAGGAAGCGGCCGGGACCGAAGGCGCCGGCGCGGGCGGCGCCGCGGCGGCCACTGGCACGACGGTGTCGCCAGTATCCATGAACGCATTCACGATGGAATTCCCGTCGACGGCCGCGAGCGGCGCGGCATCCGGCTCGAACCGGGCCAGGGGAAGGCCAGCGGCGGCGGGAGCGGATGCGGGCGAAATCGCCTCGATGGGGGCGGGAATTGGTTCCGCGATGACCGCTTCCGGGGAAGCCGACGCCGTCGAGGTCACTGAAGCCACCGGCGGGGCGGGCGCCGGCGAACTCTTCGGTCTTTCGACCGACTTCGGCCCGAGCCCAAAATCCGCCGCAGTCATCTCTCGCGGGGCCCCGGTTGGCATTTTTTCGCCGAATAACTTCTTCACCACGGCCTGATAATGGCTATAGGCGCACAGAATAGGCTTAATCCGCAGCTCGGGGTTCAACTCCCGGATTTTCTCCAAGGCCCTCGAGTCGAGCGGGTTCACCATGGCCACGGTCAAGTTCTTCGCCAACTTGTCGATCGGCAGCAGTTGGTACTCCAGGCACACCGTCTCGGGAATCAACGAAAACAAGCCCGGATCGATCAGGTAGTCGAGCAGGCTCAGGTGCGGAATTTTGCACTGTTTCGCAAGGAAGGTAATCAGGGAGTTCTCGTCGAAATATCGCAAATCGACCAGGATTTGACCCAAGAAGCCCCCTTGCGATTTCTGGACATTGATGGCTTCCTCGAGCTGGCCCTGGCTGATATGCCCCTGTTCGATTAGCACCTCGGCCAGGGAGCGCTGCTCGGGCACGGCTTCGGGTGCCGCGCGGCGAGGGACCGGTGGGGACGCGGGAGAAACCCCAGGACGAATCCCGCTTCCGGCAGCGACAGAGGCGGCCGGGACAACCGACGGGCGGGACGGTGCCGGGGCAGGCGCGGCGGCCTCGGGTGTCTTGTCCTTGCCCCACATGATGCGCATGTCAATTCACCTCAAACGATTTGGTCGAAAAAAACCGGGGCCCGGGATAGATAGCTTCGATTGACCGCAAGTAGCCGACCCTGATTTTATCATGCGTCCGGATGTTCATCAATTCGGCGCGAATCCGCGCGCCGTTGATTCCCGCAGGCATACGGCCTAGAATCGGCCTTTCCGTGTGTGTTGTCCGAACGATGACGAGGCCCCATGTCCACCGCATCCAAACTCGATTGCAAGGAAATCCTCAAGGCCGTCCGCGCCATCCTCGAGCCGATGTACGGGGAGCGGCTTCGCGGTTTGGTGTTGTATGGCTCCGTCGCGCGGGGGGATTACGATGAGGACAGCGACGTGGATATTTTGGTGTTGCTGGATGAAGTGGGTAAGTATGGGGAAGAGATGCGGCGGCTTGGGACCATTCTGTATCCGCTTGCCTTGGGAGTCGATCACCGGATTAGCGCCAAGCCCGTGGCGGAGGCCGCATATCGACACGGAGAGATTCCGTTATATGTGAACGCGAGGCACGAGGGTATTGCAGGGTGATTGAGAGGGCACGGGCACACTGGGATAAGGCCTTGAGATTCTTGGCCACCGCGCGCGACGAATCCGATACGGATGTGGACTCTGCCGTGTCTCGGGCCTATTACGCATCATTCCACGGGGTCTCCGCACTCTTTGCGTTGAGGGGTCAAGAATTTGCAAAACACGCCCACATCCGGTCCGCCTTGCATTTGCACCTCATCAAGACAGGCGAGTGGCCAACACCCCTCGGTTCGGATTACGACAAGCTCCTCGATCTTCGCGAGTCGGGCGACTATGGCGTGGAGATGGAGGTGGATTTTGACGATGCCGTGTTTGCCGTCGATGCTGCAGCGCGAATTCTCGAAATGGTCCGCAGGAGCCACCCGGACATCTTCACGGAGGGCTGACCCGTTGTATTCGGAATGCTCTCGAACCCGATGGATCGGGGAACCCGGGGTAGCCGCCTGCGGAATGGCGGTATGCATGGTCGCGCTGTCCAATGTCCGCGGGCCGTTGACTCAACCCGGTGTCCGGCCTAGAATGACTTCGGGCACAATTTCCCCCAATGCGTTGTCCAGATAGTGACGAGGTCCCATGTCGACCGCAGCCAAGCTCGATTGCAAGGAAATTCTCAAGGCCGTCCGCGCCATCCTCGAGCCGATGTATGGGGAGCGGCTTCGCGGGTTGGTGTTGTATGGTTCCGTCGCGCGGGGGGATTATGATGAGGATAGCGACGTGGATATCCTTGTGTTACTAAGCGACGTGGGGAATTTTGGGGAGGAACTCTGGCGCCTTGTGGGGGCGGTATACGATTTGTCTTGGGAAAAACTTGGGCGACCGATTAGCGTGAAGCCCGTGTCTGAAGACATATTCAAGTCCTCACTGTACCCACTCTATGTGAATGCGAGGCGGGAAGGAATTGCAGGGTGAGCGAAATTGCCAGGGCGCTTTGGGAAAGGGCCGAAGAGGCGCTGGCGATTGCACGCATGGCGGTGGAGTTGGGGCCAAATTCCTCCGCCTCCCGCTCCTACTATGCTGCATTCCAAGCGCTAAGCGCCTATTTCGCGCTGCGCGGCAAGACATTCACGAAGCATGCCCAACTGCGCGCGGCATTCCATACAGATCTCGTAAGACCGGGTGTGTGGCCCAAAAGTTTCGCCGAAGACTTTGGACGTCTCTGGGAGTCCCGCCAGACTGGTGACTATGGCGATATCCAGAAGATCGACTCGGCTACCGCCTTGCGCGCCGTCGATGCGGCCACGAGGATTCTCGACAAAGTCCGTGCGAGTCACCCGGATATCTTCGGCGACGCTTGAGCGCGTAGGCGCTACTCTTTCCGTTCTTAGATACTCAACGGCGACGGAGAACGTGATGGACGAGAACCACCCCGTGACAGTGATTATCGGAGTGGTTGTCCTTGTGCTGATGAACCCGATTTCGATGGCGGTGTCGCACGTGGCGCTGATTCTGGCGGGGCTTCAGAAGTTTTCGGGATCGATCGATGTGGCCGGCGAAAGCGGCTCCCGCCGCAGGGCGAAGAAGACGGGACTGGTTGCGTTGATTGGGCTCGTTGTCGTTCAGTGGGTATTTTGGACCCAATCAGGAGGGATCATCTGAACGCGCGATGACGTTTGGCGAATTGGGGCACGAGAATTGACGAGGCCGACGGAGGGCAGACACATAGGTCTGCCCCTACGGAGTTCGTAGCGCTACGCAAGAATCTCCCTTACGACGTGCGCGGGTTCGACGCCGGTTAGGCGGGCGTCGAGGCCTTGGAAGCGGTAGGTGAAGCGGGAGTGGTCGAAGCCGAGTTGGTTGAGCAGGGTGGCGTGTAGATCGTGTACATGGACGCGCCCGCTGCCGACGTTGAAGCCTAGGTCGTCGCTTTCGCCGTAACTGATGCCGGGCTTGAACCCACCGCCGGCGACCCACATGGTGAAGGCGTTGGGATGGTGATCGCGGCCGTCGTCGCCGTCGCCTTGGACCATCGGGGTTCGTCCGAACTCGCCGCCCCAGACGACGATGGTGTCCTCGAGCAGGCCGCGGGCCTTGAGGTCCTTGACGAGCGCGGCGCAGGCCTGGTCGGTGTTCTTGCAGTTCTTCTTGAGGTCCGCGCGCAGGTTGCCGTGCTGGTCCCAGGCCTCGTGGAAGAGTTGGACGAACCGCACGCCGCGCTCGACCAGGCGCCGCGCGAGGATGCAATTTTTTGCGAAGGACGGGACTCCGGGTTCCGCGCCGTACATCTCGAGGATGTGCGCGGGTTCCTTCGAGATGTCCATCAGGTCGGGCGTGCTGGCCTGCATGCGGAACGCGAGCTCGTAGGAATCGATGCGCGTGGCGATCTCGGGATCGCCCATCACGTCGAGGCGGCGTCCGTTGAGTTGGCCGAGGGTGTCGAGCGTGTCGCGCTGGACCTGGTTGTCGACGCCGCCGGGGTTCGACAGGTACATGACCGGGTCGCCGGTGGTGCGGAACATGCAGCCCTCGTGGACCGACGGCAGGAAGCCGCTGCTCCACACGGCGGAACCGCCGCTCGGGCCTTTCGATCCTGAACTGAACACGACGAAGGCGGGGAGGTCTTTGTTCTCCGTGCCGAGACCGTAGCTGGCCCAGGACCCGAAACTCGGGCGTCCGAATTGCTGCGAGCCGGTGCTCATGAGGACCTGCGCGGGGGCGTGGTTGAAGGCGTCCGTGGTCATGCTCTTGACGATCGTGATGTCGTCGACGATGCTCGCGAGATGCGGCATGAGTTCCGAGACCCACGCGCCGCCTTGGCCGTGTTGCGCGAAGTTGAAGCGCGTCCCGAGCAGCCGCGAATTCGGGTTGATGAAGGCCGCGCGGTATCCCTTCAGCAATTCGGGCGGCGGCAGGGTGCCGTCGAACTTGGTCAGGATCGGCTTGTGGTCGAGCAACTCGAACTGGCTCGGCGCGCCCGCCATGAAGAGATAGATGACGCGCTTGGCGCGCGGGGCGAAGTGGGGCGTCTTGATACCGACACCGCCCTCGCGGGCCATGGCCATCGGCGCGAGCATGTCGCTGAGCGCGAGCGTCCCAAGGCCGACCCCGCATTGCTGCAAAAACCAGCGGCGCGCGATTTGAGGACCGGCGGGATTCGTCCCGGGCGTATTTCCTTCAGGCATGACGGTACTCCTGTTACTCGCGGCTATTGCCGCGTGATTGTTTCATCGAGATTGAGAATGATTCGCGCTGTCAGCGTCCATGCGGCCCACTCGGCCGCATCGTGCTGGGTATCGGCGGCGGTCACGATGGAGGCGGGCGTCAATTCGCCGCCGGCGATTCGTTCGCGTTGCTTCGCGAGAAATTGTTCGAGCGCCGCGACTTCTGAATCCTCGGGCGGACGGTTCACGCAGCGGCGGAAGGCGTATTCGATGCGCGAGCGCGTCGTGGCGCCGCCCTCGGCAAGGGTTCGATCGGCCAGTTGTTTTGCGCATTCGAAGAAGAGCGGCTCGTTCAGCGTCGTCAGCGCCTGAAGCGGCGAATTGCTGCGCGAACGCCGGGTACACGGGGCGTCGCCCGGCGGCGTGTCGAAGGTCTGCAACGCGGGATAAGGCACGCTGCGGAACCTGAACGTGTACAACGCGCGGCGGTATTTGGCGTTCCCTTGCGCGGTGGTCCATGTCTTCGGTCCGTAGCTCGCGGGCGGCTGGAAGAGATAGTCCGGCGCGGGTGGATATACGCTCGGGCCACCAACGGCCGGATTTAACAGACCGCTCGCGGCAAGGGCGACGTCGCGCACGGTCTCGCCGTCGACCCGGTACCGTGCGCCCCGCGCGACCAGCGTGTTGTAGGGATCGCGTTCGAGCATTTCCGGTGTCGACTTCGACGACTGCCGATACGTCGCCGAGGACACGATCAATCGCTGGAGCGCCTTGATGTCCCAATCGGAATCCATGAACTCGACCGCGAGCCAATCGAGCAATTCCGGGTGCGAGGGCGCATCGCCCTGGGTGCCGAGGTCGGAGGAGGTGGGCACGATGCCCGTCCCGAAATATTGTTGCCATGCTCGATTGACGAAGGCGCGCGCGGTGGTCGGCGATGCCTTTGACACCGTCCACTGTGCGAAGTCCAACCGGCTCGGATTGCCCTTTACGTCCAGTGCATGGAGGAATGACGGGACGCCGGGTTCGACCGATTCGGCCGGGCTGAGGAAATCGCCGCGTTCGAGCCGGTGTGTCAGCCGCGGCGTGTCGCGTTCCGCCAACACGAGCTGGGTTGCCCCTTGCGGAAGCGCGCGCCGGAGCGCATCGATGCGGTTATTCGCCATCGCGAATTCGGGAAGCGTCGAGCGCCAATGGCTGAACAGGGCGCGTTGATCGGCCTCGCTCCGCTTGTCCGGCGCGAGGCCCAAGATCGCCTGGATTTGCGGTGGCAGCACCTTGTCAGGCAGGGTCGCGTCGCCGGTCACCGAGATTCGGAACCGGCCGAGGTTGTTGTTCTGGTTGTCGTCGCTGTTCTCGCCGCCGTGTTGCTGGCCGAGGCGGAAGGCGAGCATCATTCCGAACTCGACCGTGAGCGGTTCCGCGAGCGTGAAGATCGCCGTGTGCGCTTCGTTGCGCCGCTCGGGATCGATGTCCGTGGTCCAGGCCGTCTCCGCCTTGTCGTCGATGGCCATCTCGATGGGCCCGGTCACGCGGTTCTTCTTGTCGCCGTCGGGATATTCCGGACCAAGGGGCGCCTGCGGCGGATTGATGTCCGCGATAGCGGAGGCGATCTTCACCTCGCTCCACTTCGAGAAGTCCGCGATCGGCAACGTCTCGGGCCCCACCCGCATCTCGAAATTCGACAGCGCGCTGGTGCCGTAGACGGATCGTCCCGGGCCGCCCCGCGGAAGGTTCGGATCGGGCAACAGCTCAAGCCGGATGGCCGTGATGCGCGCAAGGTTGACCGTGGCCGTCGCCTTGGGCTGAAACTGCGTCGGCGCGTAGCCCTGGGCGAGAAACGAACCATCTTCCTGCGGAATGAACTTTTGGCCGCCGTCCGACGAGGCGTCGAAATTGAGCGCGACCGTTTCCCATTTCGGATTTGGGATGGCCTTCGCCTCCGCTTCCCATTTGGCCATGCGCTCCGGCCAGTCCGTGTTGGCCTCCTTGATGCCCCGCTCGATCTCGTCGATCAGTGCCGCGATGGCCTCGCGCTGGTTCTCTTCCTCGGGCGAATAGACCGTGATGCAGGACTCGTGCGCGTTGTTGAGAAAGGACAGCGTACGGTAGTAGTCGGTATGCGTGAGCGGGTCGTATTTGTGTGTGTGGCATTGGGCGCACTGGATGGTCAGGCCGAGCACGGCCCGCCCAATGATGTCCATGCGGTTGAACTGCGCCTCCATGCGGAATTGTTCCGGATCGATCCCGCCTTCCTCGTTGATCATGCTGTTGCGCAGGAAGCCGGTGGCCACGCGATCGTCCTGCGTGGCATTCGGGAGCATGTCGCCCGCGATCTGCTCGACCACGAAACGGTCGTAGGGCATGTTGTCGTTGAAGGCGCCGATCACCCAGTCCCGCCACGCGTATACCTGCCGGGGCTTGTCCTTTTCGAAGCCGTCGGAGTCAGCATACTGCGCCGCGTCGAGCCACGCGCGCGCCCAGCGTTCGCCGTAGTGGGGCGACGCGAGCAAACGGTCGACATAGGCGGCGTACCAATTCTCGCCATCGGCGGCGATTTGCTTCATGTCGTCGAGCGATGGCGGAAGCCCGGTGAGGTCGAGGCTGAGGCGACGCGCGAGCGTCTCGCGATCGGCCTCGGGCGAGGGCGCGAGGCCTTCCGATTCGAGACGCTGGAGAACGAAGTTGTCGATGGGATTGCGTGTCCATGCGGAATTGCTTACGCCGGGAACGACGGGACGTTGCGGGGTCTCGAACGACCAATGGGCCGCATACGACGCGCCCTCGTTTATCCATTGCCGGAGCAAGGCCACATGTTCCGGCGGCAAGGCGTCGCCTTTCGCCGGCATGCGTTCGTCCGGATCCGTGTGGGTGATGCGTTTGAGGAGTTCGCTCTGGTCCGCCTTGCCGGGGACGATGACCGCGTGGCCCTCGCGATCGGCGAAGACGTTCTCGGTGGTGTCGAGTCGGAGTTTCGCCTTGCGCGCCTCGTCGTCCGGCCCGTGGCACTGGAAACAGTTCTTGCTGAGGATGGGCCGAATCTGGCGGTCATAGGATATCTTGCCGTCGGCCGCGGCAGCGATTGCGGGCAAAACAAGGCCCAACGTGCCAGCCAATGCGAGGATTCGAGGGTACATTGCGCGCAATCCAGAAACTCCCTGAAGAATCGACCTGTACTGTCCAATAGGAACGATCACCCATGATAGGAAGATTCGCCTACACAGTCAATTCCTCAGAGATAGCGACCTGCATCCACGAAACCAGTGCAGAATCACGTCCCAAGCTTCGCCACATTGTTGTGGCGGGTCCTATCAATCACTTTGTAGTGCGGATCAATCTCGACCGAATCGGGCGGCTCTGAAACTTCGAGCTCGATTGTCTGGGCCCCCGATTCGACGAGATGCCGGCCGCGATACAGCGGTTGCCGGTCTTGGCCATGGGGGTCAGGGCCCGGGAAGACGGCGATGTCCACGACCCTGTGTAGCGGCACCTCGGTTTCTTTCCCGAGCGCATCCGCCTCGAATTGATGGGCCGACAACGAGATCGAGACGGTAAATGAGTCGCCGACGGGCTGGAGATCCGCCCGTTCTATTTCCAAGTCGCAGAGAACGATCTTCTCGAAGAGATCGGTGATCAATTCTTGATGCGACTCGTCGGTCACCGATCGCAACTCATTCACGACATCGCGTGACGTTGGAAAAGGCGCTTCCTTGAACGCGAATTTCTCCAAATACCGTCGAAGGGCCGTATTCACCCTGTCTTCCCCGATCACGTCTTGGAGCGCGTAGAACGCCAGGGGGCCCTTGTTGTAGCTGATGTACCCCTGGTCATCGGTGTACATCAACGGAAACTCGGTGCGCGCCTCGTCGCTTCGATTGGAAAGGTAGTTGTCCTCGAGTTGCCTTGCCAGTTGGCCGGCGAACTCGTCGCCAAAGTGTTCCTTGAATATCATCAGCGTGGAATACTGGGCGAGGGTTTCGTTCAACATCTGCCTGCCCTGCATCTTCGCGCCATAGGCCAGGCCTCCCCACCACTGATGGCAGAGTTCATGAATCGTTGCGTAGTCCAAATCCCTCATCCCCGCCGGATCGGTGATGAACCCATACAATTCGGGATAAACGGCGATCCCCGCAAAGGCCTTTGCGGCGGCACGGTATCCGGGATATTCCAGGATTCGGAACGACGAATAGGGATAGGGAAAAAACTCCCTCGTCATGTAGTCCAGCGTAGACTTGATGGTTGTCATCATGGCCTGGACGTTGGCGCCGTGTCCCGGATGGTGATAAATCTCGATAGCCACGTCGTTCCAGCGGTCTCGGGCGACATCGTACCGAGCCGACGCAATCGGCGCAGCGGGCCAGATGGGCCCCTCGGAAACGTATTCGAAGTAATGGCGTCCGCGTTCCACCCAATCACGCTGCAATACCCCCGGGGCAACGGCCGTCTGGCCGGCGGAGGTGCTGACCACCGCGCGAACCTCCGCCCGGCTGTCCACGCCAAACTTGAGCACGTCCAGGTAGTCGGGGTCTCCCAACGCGGGAAGCCCTTCCGCCGACCCAAGCCCGAATTGCCGACGCCAGGTTTCGTCGGAGATAAACCGATCGTTGTCAAAACCCGGTATGGGCACAATCTCCGGGCTCTCGACGAATGTCCCGTTGTTGACGATTTCGTAGTCGTGGCCATCGTTCACGAAACCGCGGTTTCGGCGGCTCATGTCCCAGTCCACCGTGACCGCCATACGCGGTTCGAGCCGTGAGTGCAGCGTAAAGAGATAAAACCCATGCACGGGATCCGAGACGGTCAACGTGGCTTCGCCGACGCGAAGACGATTGACGCGCATCCGCAGATCGATGGAGATGACGAACTCGGCTATCGGCGTGTCCTTGTTGTTTCGAAGCGTTCCGGTACCCCGCGACTCCAGTCTTCGTTGCTCGGGAAAGAGTTCCACCTCCATGGACATGCGTTCGTAGGAAGGGGCCGGCGATCCCAGATACTGACGATACTTCTTCTCGTAGTCCGCCAACAATCGTTGCTGTTCCGCCGTCGATTGATACGTATTCAGCAGGTTCGTGTTGTAAAAGATCCACCCTCCAAACCCAACGAAGCCCATTGAAGCGACTGCGAACGAAAACACAACTCCCTTGTTGAATCGTGTCGACACGGCCCGAAACCGCTGCATCAAGCTCGTATGGGATCCGCGAGGATAAACCAAGTGGCCCGCAAGCAGCAGAAGCATGCAGAAGAAGCCCCAGTACCCGATCAACGAATAGACCATCGCGCTGGCCGGGCCGTAGCCGTTCATGTCGGAGTAGATGGCAAAGGGAATTCCGAATTGGGTGAGAATATGTTCGGCCCCGAGGCTTGGCAGGCTCGCCAGGGCGACATACGTCGCGAACACCAACAGCATGCCGATCCACTTGTTTGGCGACACGATTTGAATGGTCACGGCCAGCACGCACAGCATCCCGTAGTAGAAGCCGTTGTAGACGAACAAACTCTTTAGATACAGGCCGATTTCAAAATTAGTGTGCCCGGCAATGGCTTGCAACGCCATGGAGGTCAACATGACGACGATCAGCAGCAAAGTGACGACTATCCACAGCGTCATTGTCTTCGAGACAGGCATGATCCAGTCGGCATAAGGGGACGCGCCGACGATATCCGAGATGCGCGATTCTCGTTCGCGATGGACCAATGTCCCTGAATAGTAAATGGTCATCAGCATAATGAGAAGGACCAAACCGAAATGGAAGGCTTCGAACATCAATCGCGTGTAGGGATAGTAGGGGAGATTCGAAAGGATGTCGCGGTGATTGCTGGATTCTCCGACAATCGTGACGACTCCCCACAGAAGCAGGATGTACAGCAAGGGACTCTTCACAACGCCCGCGACATCCATTCTCAATTGCGACAAGAACTGTGATAACGAATCCGAAACGCGGAATCGCGGTGCGCCATCGAATGTCGGAATCGTCGCGGCCGGGCGAAGTTCCCGGGGCTTCGTGGATCGCCTGCGGAAATTCCACAGACCGCCGCCCTCGTCGAGATCGAGTCTAAATCTCCGCACGGTCACGGCCATCGCTGCGATGGCGACTCCCAACCAGAGCAGTCGATTCTCCAACAGCAGTCCGCCGGGTAACTGCGTGTTCAGCTCGGGCACCGTCCAGTAGCGCGTCTCCACAAGTATCGCCAGGGTGCCCAACGGATCGGCCATGGCGGTCCAGCCCGTATTGTCCGAAGGGGCATAGAGCGACACAACGGCATCTCCCGCCAGCAACGTTGCCGCCGCCGCGACGGTCATGGCCGCGGATCGCGTCAGCGCGGCGACGGAGAAAAACAAAGCGCACAAGATGAACACGCCGGGAACGGTGATGACCGCAAAGCCAAACCCATAAGGGAGCCAACTGAATGCGCCGATGGGATCCTCTGCGGCCAATGGCGTCAGGGGACCAACCAGTACGCCCAACAGACCGGCGCAACCGACACCAAGGCCAAGGATGAACGTGCTCGCAAACCGACCTAGGACGAAGTGGGCCTTTTTCACCGGCGTGACGAAGAAGAACGACGCGGTCGACCGATCAAAATCGCCGATAATCGCCCCGATGGCAAACACGACAATGGGCATCATCATCAAGTAAATGTACGTGGAGATGACCTGCAGGATTTTTGCCGCGCCATTGATGTCGATTCGATGGTTCTGGCCCAGATGGACACCGGTCGAGGTGATGGTGAGCAGATGAATGAGAAAGAATAGAAGCAAGGTGCCCAGGAAAAAAGGCGACTTCGCCTGGCGCCGAAGCTCGAACGCCAGAATCGCGAGGAACGATCGCATCGGCCTAGTCCACGGGCTCGCCAATCCCGTGCTCGATCAGCGTCGTGAAATAGACGTCTTCGAGGTCGGGTTGGGCAGGGTCCATTCCCTCCGGTGGCGTGTCCGCAAGGATCCGAATTTCGATACCGCCGCCCTTGAATCGGCTCGACACCACGGCGTGGTTCCCCCGGATTCCTTCCTCGTCTCGCTTCGACACGATTCGAGTCCACAACTTGCCTTGTAGGTCAGCCATGAATTTGCCGGGGTCGCCCGCCTTCAATACTCTTCCCCGGCCCATGATGGCGATGGTGGGGCAGAGTTCCGCGACGTCATCCACGATGTGCGTGGAGAGGATTACGACCCTGTCCTCGGCAATCCCGGCCAGTAGATTCTGAAAGCGGCGGCGTTCCGCGGGGTCCAAGCCGGCCGTGGGTTCGTCGACAATGATGAGCCTCGGATCGCCAAGGAGGGCTTGGGCGATGCCAAATCGTTGCTTCATGCCGCCGGAATACTTGTCGACGCTGCGCTTGCGAACGTCCCAAAGGTTGGTCTGAAGCAACACGCGTTCAACAGCCTGCGTGCGATGCGTGCCATGGAGGCCCTTGAGCGC
Source organism: Candidatus Hydrogenedentota bacterium (assembly GCA_947486375.1). GTDB lineage: Bacteria > Hydrogenedentota > Hydrogenedentia > Hydrogenedentales > CANKTP01. The sequence continues at coordinate 23,719 of CANKTP010000022.1, forward strand.
GGCGAAATGCATGAGCATGGCATCCGCTGAAGTCCGCGGATACGAGCCGAATTCCTGCGGCAGGTAGCCCAATGTCCTTCGTAGCGCGCTTTTGTCGTTGCGCACGTCGATGTCGTCAAACTGAATCGCCCCCGTGTCCGGCTCCTGTAGCGTGGCGATCGTGCGCATCAGCGTGGACTTGCCCGCGCCATTCGGCCCAAGCAGGCCAAACATTCCCCTGGGAATGTGCAGGCTGACGTCGTTTAGGGCCACGACGTTACCGGCGTAGGTCTTACTTATGTTCGAGAGTGTTAGCATGGGGTCTGGTTTCACCAAACGATTCGATTGAGTGAGAAGCGCGTTTTAGGCGAACCGCCCCCTACTTGACGGTTTCGATCTCCGAATGGTTTCAACTAGGGTGTAACCCTAAGAATACGACCGCGCCCTTATTTCATCCGGAACTCCCTGGGTACCGGCGTGCGCTGGTGGATGATGTTCTCCATCCGTTCCTGGATAAGGTCTTTCCAGTGGGCATGCGGCAGGATATAGAAGGTCTTGTTGACCACCGCTTGGAACACCATCTCCGCCACTTCGTCCGGACTCAGGCCCTCCGAGAGTGCCCCGCGAATCGCCGTCTGCATCGCTTGCCGGACCGGATCCAAGGTCGTCTCGTCGACCGGCCCGCCCGGCCGATTTCTATCCGACTCTCCGATCCGCGTGTTCACCCATGCGGGACAAAGCACCGAGACGCCGATGTTCGCCTGCGCCATCATGAGTTCCTGGTGAATCGCCTCGGACAACGCCACGACCCCATGCTTGGTAACGAAATACGGGCTCATGCCGGGCCCCGTGGTGAGCCCCGCCATCGAGGCGGTATTGACGATGTGCCCCTCGCCGCCCTTGATCATGATCGGCACGAAATGACGGATGCCGTAAATGACGCCCCAAAGGTTGACGCCCATGACCCAGCGCCAATCCTCGTCGGAAATCTCCCACGCGAACCCGCTGATGCCGACCCCTGCGTTGTTGCACACGATGTGCGCACCCCCGAAGGCCTCGAGCGTCTTGTCCGCCAACGCCTTGACATCGGCCTCCTTCGACACGTCCGTCCGAAGGCCCACCGCCTTGACGCCCGCCGCCTTGAACTCCCCCAAAACCTTCTCGAGCGCCGCCGGCTCCACGTCGCCGATGACGATATTCATCCCGGCCGTTGCAAAACGGTCCGCCATGGCCCGGCCGATTCCGCTCGCGCCTCCAGTGACAACCGCCGTCTTTCCCTTGAATTCGTCCATGTCCGAACCGCCTCCGTGGTTGGGTATCCGAAGTTTTGGCGAGGATACCACACCCGCGAGACGACGGGCCGTCGCGACAATTTCGCTCCCGCGGACCGTCTGCTATACTCCGCGAATCAGCCTCACGAGTCCCCTTCGCCACCATGGATAACCCATCCGCCATACTATTGGCCCGCTCCGGCGACATCGTTCGGCGGGCCTCGGAGCGCCTGGACGGCAATGCCCCGTCCGAGGCCTTGGAAGCAAGCCTGGGGTCGATCTGCCGTTTTATCGACGAGAACGAATCCATGCCGCCGGCGGTGATTCGAGGGCTCGGCACCGACGAATTCGCGGCAAGGCGCGCCTTGTATTGCCTCGCATGGACGGCATTGGACTCGCTAAGGGAGGACCCGGGGCGAGTCGACTTCGATCGCGCCTCCGGGATGGTGTTCAAGGCGATTCGCGGCGCGATTGGGCTCGAGCTTTTGAGCTCCAGCTCCCAGCGGGAATGGCGCGCGCTGCTTGGGGGGGACACGCACGGCGGACAGACGCCGGCCGATGCCCTGGCCCGCGCCGCAGGCTCATTTGCGGACCTTGTGTGTGTCGTCTCGGGCACGGGCCAGGTGTTGTGGATGAACGATTCCGGGTTGGCGCTTCTCGACTATGACGCCGTCGCGCTGCGCCAAGGCATCACGGTCTTCGACATCGTGGACCCGCAGTCCATCGGCGGTATCGTGGAATCCCTTTCCTCCGGGGCGCTTCCGGTCTCGCATCCGATCGAGGCCAATTTTTATACCAGCCGCCTGGCCCCGCTGCCGGTGCGCCTCTATTGCGAGCGCGTCGAGTTAAAGGACCAACCCGCCGTCAATCTGTTGGCGGGCAGGCCGATCGAGGAAGGCGGAGGGCGCGGGGCGCGGGCTGTGCTGGCGTCGATCCTCAAGCACATGCCCATCGGAATCATGCTGACCGATGTCCGGGGCCGGATAGTCGAGGCCAATGCCCAGGCATGCACCACCGTCGGCGCGAACGCGGCGACCGGCCTCGTCGGCCGCCCATTCCTCGATCTGTTCGCGGAAGACCTCGAGGCCCCGAGGAACGCGCTTGCCGCGGCGCTTAATCGCGGGGACGATGTTCGCATGCACTTTTCCGGTTCCACCGTCTTCGGGGAGGATTTGAACTGCGACATGGCGATGGCCCCCCTTCGGGACGCTAACGCGCAGATCGAGGGGGTCGAGATTTTCCTGGTCGACGTGTCGGAACAGACGGCGCTGCAGCGAAGCCTCGTGCAGGCCGAGAAACTCTCCGCGCTGGGCGAAATCGTGGCCGGCTTGGCGCACGAATTGAACAACCCGTTGACCGGGATTCTGGGGTACGCCCAGCTTCTCATGGGTTCGGGATTGGACGAAAAGACACGCGGGCGCCTCGAGCAAATATCCTTGGAAGCCCAGCGTTGCCGCACGATCGTCCAAGGGTTGCTCGGCTTCGCGCGGCACTACGAGTCCGCCAAATTACCCGGCGACGTGAACGCGCTCGTCAGCGAGGTCCTGTCGTTGCGGGCATATCAGATGGGAGTCGACAAAATCGAAACCGCGACGAGCCTCGGGGAACATATTCCCCTCGTCGAAATCGACCGCCAGGAAATCCAGCGGGTATTCTTGAACATCATCAATAATGCCCACTATGCATTGTGCCAAGTGAATGATCGGCCCCGCCGTTTCGCAGTCGCAATGAGCACGCGCGGCGGCGAGGTGAGTATCTCCTTCGAGGACAACGGCCCGGGAATGCCGCCCGAGACCCAGTCGAGGGTGTTCGACCCGTTTTTCACGACAAAGGATATTGGCGAGGGCATCGGCATGGGGTTGAGCATCGCCTACGGCGTGGTGCGCGATCACGGCGGACGGATCCTCGTCGAGTCGAAATTGAACCACGGCACGACCTTCACCGTGGTTCTTCCGGCGGCGGCCAACATCGCCGGGGCGTAACCAGACGGAACTTGGCCCCCGCGAGCGCCCCATCCTCGCGCGCCAGCGCGATGGCGGTTCTCGATTCAGGACCGGAACAAGACCACGTATCCCGCCAGGATGACCGAGGCCACAATCAGGGTGACCACGGCGACCGTCGTCCATGCGCCGTCCCGCCGGGTCGCATTGAGGATCACGGGGGTATCGGCGAAATCCTGCCCCAATTGAAGCGTCTCGAAGGCCCCGTTGTCCTCCCCGGCGGCGCCCGTGCCCATAATCCGGGCCTTGAACTCGCGGGCCTTGCCATGATCGTAGAGCTCGGAAAGTAAATTGCACAGGACAAGCGCCTCATCCGTACGGTCGAGCTTCGCCAGGCACCGCGCGCGGGGAAACATGACATTCCGGTTGCCCGGAAACCCGCGATCGATTTCCTCGAGGAGGGAAAGGGCCTCTGCAAACCGGCCGGCGCGGTACGATTCGTCGGCGAGTTTGAATTTGAAGGTCGCGTCCTTTGGCTTCATCAGGGATCCCGAAACGTTAGCTAAAGAAAGAGTGTCGCAACCGGGAACATACAAGTCAACCCCGTCCGTCTCGGCTGCTTCGAAAAATACAGCTATCAACCTGGGCGGACCGCATTTTTCCCGCCGATACCCGCCGGGCGCGGGGTCATGGACACTCCACTGTGGTAGGATAATGCGCGACGTTCGAGATCGAACGAAAGCGAAGGTGCAACATGATTGAGCTACATCCGGAAATTCTGAGGAAGGACGGCAGGCCGCAATTTGCGGTGTTGCCGTACGAGGAGTTCCTGCAATTGCAAGGGATTCTGGCCCGCATGGCGGAAAAGAAATTCGAGGACCCACGCTACGGGGGATTTTGGGACAATCTTACCGCCGAGGAACTCGCCCGGCGCCAAGGCGTAAAACCGGTCGAGGATGTGTCATCGCTATACGGCGGGGGAGATCCCGCCGACTGGGTTGGCTTCGACGAGGCCTTGGAAGAATCGAGGGAGCGAAAGTAGGCGCGCCCCAACATGTTGCTCGACACCAACATCGTAAGCTACTTCTTCCGAAACGATAGCCGGGCGCAGCTTTACGAGCGCCAATTGATGGGGCGCTCGCGCTATATTTCGTTTGCCACCCAAGCCGAGCTATTCCAGTGGTTGTTCCTCCGGCCCTTCTCGGAACAGAATCGAGAAAGGTTGTTGGCTCATATACGTGCGCACGTGGTTCTGCCCTACGATCACGAATTGGCGTGGACTTGGGCGGAGATGACTGCCTATTGCAAGAAGAAGGGGATAGGCCTTTCCGACGCCGACGCCGACGCCTGGATTGCCGCGACCGCGCTCCGCCACGGCCTGCCCTTGGTGACGCACAATCGCCGCCACTTCGATCATGTGCCCGGCCTGATCCTCATTTCCGAAGGCTGAACGGTTCCCCGTCGCGGAATCCTCCCCGTCCCTTGCGCGTGCCGCCGGGTTCCGGTATCGTGCCGCGTCATCGGAACGGGGAGATGAACGTGAATTCCAAGCCCAAACGGGACTTCTCGCGAATCGAGGGCCTCTCGATCTGCCTGGCCTTCATCGCGATCCAACTCAGCAGCGAACTCAACGCCGCCTGGGGAAACTATTTCTATTCGCCCCCAGCGGGCACCGGACGCATCGTCTATGTCGCCATCGGCCTGAGTGCGTGGATTTTCATCGCCGGCCGCGTGACGGATTTCATCATCGACCCGCTCATCGGCGCGTGGTCCGACAAGACCCCGACACGGCCCGGCCGCTGGCGCATCCTGCCGATTGCCGGCCGCCGCCGTCCCTTCCTGTTCTACGGCGCGTTCCTCACCCTCGTGACCAGCATCGCCACGTGGTATCCGCCCGTGCCGGAAACCTCGATCGTGAATTTTATCTACGGCACCGCCATCATCAGCCTCCACTGGGTGTTCTTCGGGCTCTGCTTCATCGGACTGCAATCGCTCGGGCCTGAGATCGCCCGCAGCCCCGAAGGCCGGACCGAGATAGGCATGTGGACCGCATGGGGCCTCGCCGTCGGGCTGGCCATCGCCTATATCGTCCCCGGTATCCTGATCGAGTCCCTCGACCCCGCGCGGCACGCCGTCCCGCCGAGCGAGTCCCCCGTCGGATTCCAGCGCATGGCCATCATCATGTCCATCGTCTCGCTCGTCCTGTTTCTGCTTCCCGTGTGGCTCGTCCGCGAACGCTTCGATTCCGAGCGCACCCCACAGACGACCCCCGGCCTGCGCACCATCTACGAGGCCTTCTTCAACCGCCCCTTCCTCATGTATTTCGGCGTGTACTTTTTCTTCCAGCTCGGCCAGCTCGCCACGCAGCGAGTGCTCCCTTATTGGGCGCAGATCGGCCTCGGCGGAAACGAGGCGACCGTCAGCGCCATGATGATGCCGTTCATGCTCATGGTCTTCGCCGTGTTTCCATTCATTCCCGCCCTGTCGCGCCGCTTCAAGCTCAAGTGGCTCATGTTCGCATGCGTCGCCATCCTCACGTCGGGCTTTCCGCCGATGTATTTTCTCGCCGTCTGGGAGCCGTCGACGACCGTCGCCTCGTCGCCCGTGCTCGATTGGTGGATGCGCCTCGCCCAAGTCGAAAACACCACGGCGGGCCTCAAGACCTTCCTCGGCGCGCTCATGTTCGCATGGAGCGGCATTGGCCAGGGATTGTTCTACGCGCTCTTGATTCCCATGCTCGGCGAGATTATCGACATGGACGAACGCCGCAGCGGCGAACGGCGCGAGGCGGTCTACAATGGACTTCAGGGCGCCGCCATCAAGTCGGCCCAGGCCATCGCCATCCTCATCTCGAACCTATCCATGCAGGCCTGGGGCAACTCGGTCGCCGACCCCGACGGGATTTACTACGTTCCCCTCATCGCGACCGGCTTCGGCATCATCGCGCTCGGGCTCATCGCGATCTACCCCGTGTATTCAACCGCTAAAGGAGGTTCGCCAGCAGTCGAAGCGAGATGACGGCCAACAACACCCCCATGATCGCCCGGCGCCGACCCAGCGTCATCCGCGCATTCGCCGCGCGTCCCGCAGGCGTCCCCGCCACCGCGCCGAGAAACACCAGTGGCGCGAGTGACAACGTAACCTGCCCGTAAGTCCAATCGATCTCGGCGGTTTTCTCCCCCATGAAGTGCGCCAAGGCCCCCGCCGCCGCGGTCGCGATCATCACCGTATTCGATAGCGCCACCACCCGCTCGTTCGAGCTGATCCCAGCGAACAACGCCATCGGCACCAGCACCGCGCCTCCGCCCGTCCCCGTGCCGCCGCCGACGATCCCCGCGGCGATGCCGATTCCAACGGACCACGCACGGCGTCGGCGCACATCTTCCTCACGCACCACCCTGGGCATAAGAAAAAACGTCCGGTACGCCATGTAGCCGATCAGGGCCACAAACAATAGCGTCACCGTGCGTTCCGGCATCAATCCCGTCGCCCAGCCCCCGAAATACCCGCCCGCCATCGATCCCAACGCCAACAGCGCCACCATGTCCCACGGCGCCCTGTGCGCGCCCCGGTTCATCTTCCACGAACTCCACATCGAGACGAAGATGATGATGAAGAGACTCGAGCCCTTCGCCGTGTGGATGTCCATCCCCGGGACAAACTGGAGAAACGCCGGCACCATCAGCGTACCCCCGCCGATGCCCAATGCCCCGCTGACAATGCCCACGCCGACACCCAGCGCCAGCATAATACCGCCGAAAACGACCTCGTCCATCATGCCCCCATCGTGCGCTAGAAAGCGGCGAATCCGTCAGGACTTCCCACCGGATTCCCCCCGGTCGGGACGCTTCTGGAAGATGAAGAAGTGCTGCGCCGGCAGAAACTCGATTAAATCCACCAGCTCGAACCCTGCGGGGTTCCACTCGGCGAGTACTTGTTTCACCGACATCCGGTGCTCGGTCTTGATGTGCTTGGCCGTGTCCCCCAGCATGCGATACTCGATGAGCGCGATCCGGCCGCCCGGCTTGAGGGCCTCGCGCATCTTCGCCAGCATCGGCGCAGGCTGCTGGAACTCGTGGTAGACGTCCACGAGGATCATCCAGTCGATCGAATTCGGCGGCAACTTCGGATCGACCTCGCCCCCGAGGACCGGCTCGACGTTCGTAAGCCCCTCTTTCTTGCAAAACTCCCTCAGGTAGTCGAGCATTTCGGGCTGGATATCGACCCCGTACACCTTGCCCGTCGCGCCCACGGCCTTGGCCATGCGCCGCGCGAAATACCCCGTGCCGCAACCCATGTCCACCGCGACATCGCCCTCCTTCAGTCCCATCTCGCGGATGACGTCGTCGGGGCGCTCCTCTTCCTCCCGCGTTGGCCGCTCGAGCCAGTCCGCGCCGTGAAACGTCATGACCGCCGCGGGCGTCCGTTCCAAGGGCGCGGATTCCTGCGCGTGGACGGCACAAACGCCCAGAAAAGCGACAGGCAAAACAAGCAGGGCTATACGAGGCATCGCACGTTCTCCATCGGGTATGATTCATCCTACCCGCGTGCAGCGCCATACACAAGCAGCGGGCGCAACGGGGAAATCGGGAGGGAAACGCAATGGTCCACGGCGTCATTGTTCTCGCTGTTCTTGACGGCATCTGCGCCCTGATGGCCTACGCCGCTTTCCGCTCGAACCGCGCCCAGACCGTCAAGGGCTTCCCCTTGTCTTGGATGTTGGGAATCGCCCTTGTCGCCGCTCCCTTGCATTTCATCGGGATTGCCGCCGCCGCCCGGGAAGTCGGCATGACCTCCGCGTTCGTGGTTTCCATCGGGACCGGCTTCGTGCCCGCAGTGCTACTCGCCATTCTCGTCCGCGAATCGGTTGCGCACCGCGCCTCGAACTTCATTCTCGGCGACGACCGCGACGCCATCCCAAGGCCCGAGATGGCCGCGGCCCATGCCATGATGCGTGCAGGGAACTACGCCAGCGCCCTCGCCGAATACCAGCGCCTCGCCCGCGAATACCCCAATGCCCCCGAACCTCTCTTCGGCATGGAAACCCTTTTCTCGCAGGACGGGCGCTTCGAGGACGCCGCCGCCGTCTGCCGCGACATCGCCCGCCGGTTCACGCACCGCGAGACGGAATGGACAAAGGCCAATCGCCGCCTCGCTGAATTGCTTCGAGAACATCTCGACGATCCCACGGCCGCGGACATGCTCGCCAAGGCCATCGACGAACGCAACCCCGACGCCAAGTTCGGCTACATCAAGCTCGAACAGAAACACGCCGTCCAGCACGCACCCGAGCGGAAAAAAGGCGACTTTCACGGGACCGCCGACCTCGACCAGGCCCGCCGCCTCGCGAAAAAAGGGGAAACCCGCGAGGCCGTCGCCCTCTTCAAGCGCCACTACGCGGACTCCGCGAGGGATCCGCGCCCCCTCTTCGAGGCGGCCCACGCCCTGCAACTGGCCGAACAATTCCAAGAGGCCCTCGCCCTGCTCCAGGAGATCGCGCGCACGCATGACTCCGACGAGGAGATATGGTGCCGCGCCACCCTCGAGCTCGCCTCGATCCACGAGGCACACTTCGCCGACACCGTCACCGCCGAGTCAATTCTCATCCAAGTCCAACGCCGAATACCTTACGGCGAACCCGGCCGCCTCGCACGCGAACGCCTAAACCGCATCCGCGGAGAATAACCGCCCCTCCTCCCCCCCCCCTTCAAACCCTTTTCTCGTTGACCGCCGCCCCACTCAACGGTATACTCCCGCGACTGACCCCCTATTCCGGAGAAGCAAATGGGCGCCGACGCGATAACCGCCGTGGAAGGTCTCCACTGGATAGATAACGCCATCATCTTGGTCTATATGGTCGGCGTGTTTGTCCTGGGGTCGTATTTCGGGAAGTATGTCAACACCGCCGAGGACTTTTTTAGCTCGGGCAAGACGCTGCCGTGGTGGGCGATCGGCATGTCCATCGTCGTCACCGACATCAGCGCGACAGACTTCATCGCGACCGCCGGCGCGGGTTATGTCTACGGTATCTCCGCGGCGAATTTCGACCTGATCGGGTCGATGCCCGCGATGGTCTTTTCCGCGTTCATTTTCGTCCCCTATTATTGGCGTTCCGGCGTTTTCTCGATCCCCGAGTTCCTGGGCCGGCGATACAACTCCGCCGTGCAGATCATCCACGGCTCCATCTGGGGCGTGTTCCTCCTCGTCATGATGTCCGTCATGCTGTGGCTCACCGCCGTCACCCTCCAGACCATCGTCGGCTGGAACCCCTACGTGTCC